>JBATYN010000027.1:0-9183 GCA_049674125.1 Pseudolabrys sp.
TCCACCGGGACCGTGCTTCCGGGCGCGGACGGAAGGCCTTTTGGGCCAACCGTATCCAGGCGGCTTTCGCCGCCCTTCATCCACGCCTCGTCCAGCCAGTAAAGGCAGCCCCACGTAGTTGGAGCGGACGGCGACCCGGGGCCTCCCGGAGGCGTGGCTGCGAAACCACGCCCGCGGGCGCCGCATCCGACCCCGCCACCAAGACGCCTCTAGATGACGCCCTTGCATCGAGCCGAACGCGTAGGATTATAGTCAGCGTAGGATTAAAGTCAAGGATCGATTTTGTGCCGTCGGTCACTCGTTCACATGTCCGATAGTGGAACCGCTGCAGACATCCAGCGTTGATGACGGTCAGTCAGCTTGATAAGCTTGCCCCGATAGCGTTGAGTACAGGATCATGATCCAAGAAGAAAAAGACACTGTGCCCGTAAGCGTTGTTGCATTGCGAGCAGATGCCTACTCGCCGGATGGCAACGTCGTGATTTCATTGCGCACGAAATTTTCTAGCGCAGAACGAACGTATTCAATCCCGCTTGAATGCTTCCGTGATCTGATCGTCGATTTGCAGCGGCTGAATGCCAACAAGACTGTTGAACCGCCAAAACAGTCAGAAAGCCTGATAGCCGCTGAATAGCGCGAACACGCGCCCGGCGAATTACCGGGGGTCGTTATATGAGGATCGGTCTCATCTGAGTGCACAACCATGAGGCTTAAGCCGTTCATATATTTGGCAGCGGGTTTTGTTTTGCTATGCGCGGGCGCGCCTTTTCGTCCTGAACATGCAAGCGCTCAAGTCTTTGACTTCAGCCAGATTGATGCGTTCGAATCGATGGGCACCGGAACCCAAAATGGCGGTTCACCAGCGAAGACAATTGTTGATGATGCTGACCAACACACGGTGATTTTTTCAATTTTGGAATCCAATGTCGATGCCAAAATCTACTGGCGATCGATGGACGGAGATCAAACAATGCTCATCCACGGTCCCAGTGTGAAGGCATTTCAAATTGCCGGACGATTCAAGATCGAAGCTCTGGGCGACGAAAGTCACAGCTTCAAGTATGGGTACATCTTGTTTCGTCTGAAAAACAATAGAGGTACTTGAGGCCTGTTTGCTGATGGGCCTTTTCCTTGTTCTCGCAGCCTGATCGAAATGTCTGTTCCAGATTTAGGAGAGGCCGCCGCGAGGCGGTCTTTCTTCATCGGTCGGTATTTTTTTGAATGTCTGGTATTGGCACTTCGCGGACACCCGCCTAGTACGACCGAATGTCCGGCGCGTGGACTTCAGTTATTGGCCCGCCCGTTTCAGATGATGCGGTTGGAGACGGACGGAGACATCCTTGGAATGTTTGGGGATGTCTGGCGGGACTATGAGCGCTCGGAAAAATCGGCCCCATGCCTGAATAAATCTAGTCAGGACCCATAATGTTCCTGCAATGACGCTTGCAAAAAATGCAAACACCGAACCAAAGGATACGAGATACAACAATAACTTCATCGCTTAATAGCTGCCCCCTACCGTCCTCGCGGCTTAGGCTTTGCTCCGGGGACGACAACTTCCTCAAGGTTGGTGGAGGTCTCTTTAGCACTTTCCAAAGCCGCATAGGCGACAGAGCTGATATGCGAATTAATGCGTTTCAGGTCGCGAAGAACATCCAGATGCAAAGACGTGGTCTCGAGCGTTTCTGGGCGACCCTCTCGTAAGCGCTCTAGATGACGTTCTGCCGCTGTCAGCTCGGAAGTATTATCGTGCCCATAAGCGCACTCGCTGAGTCGCACACCAACAGGCACTTTAGCGGCTTGTTCCGAGGGCGCCAAAGAATTTGGCTGGCGCGGATGTCCGCTATTGGCACTTAGCGAACCGACGCTGAATGGGAGGAAGATGGACGTCGATCCGGCATAAGCGATAGCTTAGCGGCGGTTCCCCGATGGAGCTTCCAGCGCATTCACAAGAGTCGTGGGCCGCCTACTGCCGATCACTTGGGCGATACATGCCTGACCGCTTTTGCAGCCAACGGTACAATCAGTACCAGGGCCACCATGACAATTGGTTCCACAATAGTGTCCGGTCGCGTCTTGTGAGAATTTCCCGCCTACTTTCTCGCAGACACTTTTGACTTCCTCAGCACTGTGCTTGCCGAAAGATACATCGCGAGCGAAAGACGAGACACTAAGGCCAAAGATGCCAATGAAAATGAAAGGGATAGCCAAACTTCGCATGACAATCTCCACTAAGGTGCGTCACCCCCCTGAAGATCATTTCAAGCGTACACCTTTCTAGAGCGTGCCGTCCTCAGCGTGCGTTGCTGCCGCAACCAATGCTCGATATGTCCACTCTTTGAGGCCGCCTCGGGTATCGTTACTTGCTGTCGGGCTCCGGCATCGGCGGCAACATCCGGTTGAGGAGTTTGTTAAGTTCGTCCGCTGAAAGCTCCTTCGGTGGCGCGCGCGTCATTTCTCCGGCCTTCTCGCCGAAATGCACGAGGCCAGGCACGAGAAGCACGACCAAAAGCAGCAACCACTGCGCCAGCAAAAACGGCAGGAGCGCGCGCAGAAATGGGCGGAAAGGCGCGGGATTTTTTGCAACGCCGCGCACCATCATGAGTGCGTAGCCGAACGGCGGCAGCAGAAAGCTCGCTTGCAGGGTGAGCAGGATGAGCACCGAGACCCAGCGCGCGTCCGCAACGCGGATCAGCAAGGGCGGAATCACAATCGGCACGATCACGAAAATGATCTCGAAAGCGTCGAGCACGAAAGCGCATAACCCAAGAACGCCCAGCACCACGGCGACGGCGAGGCCGTCGCCGCCGGGAATAGCGCTGACAAGGTTGCTCACAAGGCGGTCAGTGCCAAGAAGCCGCAGGATGAGCGTAAACGTGGTCGCCGCGAGCAGCAAAGAAAACAGTGCGCCGGTAATGGCGATTGCGTCGTGGAAGAGACGACGCAAGGCGGAGCCATTGAGCCGGCCAGTGACCAGGCCGGCAGCAAGCAATGTGGTGCCACCCATGGCGGCTGCTTCGACCGCATAGAAATAACCGGTGGCGACTCCGCCAAGCAGCAGCACAAGTGCGGCCAGCGAGAATCCTGCAAGCAGCCACTGATTAAGGGTCAACGGCTCCGGCTTCAACGTCTGGGACGCTTTCCGGCCCGCCAGCCACGCCAGCATCACGCACAACATCAGGAAAAGCCCCGCTGGCAACAGCGCGGCGTGGAACACATCCTGCGTATTGATGACGCGATCGGTGCGGCCCGCCTGCGTGACCGCAATTGTGTGGGCCGATAGCATTGCATCGCTGAGCAAGATCAACACCAGCGACGGTGGAATGAGGACGCCAAGTGTGCTTGCCACCGCGACGATGGCATCGCGCGTGGAAGCCGGGATGCCTTCGGCGTCCAAACGCGGCGATATCACCCGCGACAGGCCCAAAACGCTGGCGCCGACGGAGCCGTTCATTGGGCCGAGCAGGGCGCCCAGCGCCATGCCCGATACAAGCGGCGCCGACGGCTTGCGGGGCAGCACCGCATTGCTCGCCCGATAAAGCGCGTCGGCAAGCGGAAGCCGGTCGAGCAGGAGGCCCATCGTGACGTACAGCGGCAGGGCTTGCAGCAGATCGTTCTCAAACAGGTTGATCAGGCGTCCCGGTAGCGCAGAAAGAAGACTGAGCGGGAACGTACCAGTAATCAGGCCGAGCACCGCGCCGACGGATGCGGCAATGATCAGAACAATTGCGGCAGGCAGGCCGGTGCCGATGATGCCGGCGCCGACAAGCAGGAGCAGGGCGAAACCGCTCCAGTCCATCAAGAATTGTCCTTAGGAAAGGGACGTGAAATATCGAGGACCGCTTGTGCGAGGACGGTCGCCGCCATCACCCACAATGCCAACTTGATCACAAAGTACCCGGGGTTCGCGGTGTCTGGAAACGTCTCCCGTAACTGCAGTGCTGAAATCACAAAAGGCTTGCTCGCGAACAGGATAAAAACGGCCCATGGAACGAGGCCGGCGAGCGCACCGGCTTTCTTGATGTAATGACGGACGCGCGGTGAATAGCGTTGCGCAACGGCGTCTGCGGCCAGATGCGTGCCGGCGCGGGTCGCCGCGGTGACACTCACCGCAACAAAAAGCGCGAACAGGATCTGCCCAAGATCATTGGCTTCGCGCGAGTACGAGCGAAAAAAGTCTCGCAACGGCCACTGCAGGAACAGCAATAGGATCAGCGGCAGCGCCAGCCATTGCGCGCCGTCGATCACACCGGCAATTGCACGGTCGAGTCGAAATCGCCAGTCCATGGGCCTCTCAATGTCCCACGACCACAGATGGCAGCCAGAGTGATAGTGCCGGCACGTAAGTGACCAGCATCAGCACTGCGAACATCACTGCGTAGAACGGCCAGATTTTGCGCATGACTTCTTCGATGGTGACCTTTCCAACAGCGCAACCGACGAAAAGGATCGCGCCGACAGGTGGATGGCACAACCCGATGCCGAGATTGAGCATCATGATCATGCCGAAATGCACTGGATCGACACCGAAATTGATCATCACCGGCAAAAGAATAGGTGTGCAGATCAGAATCGACGGGGCCATATCGACCAGGGTGCCGAGAACGAGCAGCAATATGTTGATCAGAAACAGAATAACGTATTTGTTGCTGGAGATCGTCAGGAAGAATGCCGTGATCTTTGCCGGCATCTGCGTCAGCGCCATCACGTAGCCTACGCTCGAGGCACAAGCGATCAGCGTCATTACCATTGCGACCGTCCGCAGCGTGCGGTGCACCAGCGCCGGCAAATCGCGCCATTTGTAATCGCGATATATGAACATCGTGACGCAAAACGCCCAAACGCAGGCGACCGCACCCGCTTCAATCGCGGTAAACACACCGCCGAGAATGCCGCCAAGGATGATGACGAGCGTGATCAGGCCCCAGGTGGCCTCGACGGTGATTTTGACCGCGTCGCGCAATGGAACGGCTGTGCCCCTCGGATGCCCGTCGCGATAGGCAATCACGAGGCAGAGAACCATGATCGAAAAGCCGAGCACCAGGCCAGGCACCACACCCGCCATGAACAGGCTGATGATCGAAATCGTGCCGCCGGTCGCGAGCGAATAGATGACCGCGTTGTGGCTGGGGGGAACCAGGAGCGCCTGGACGGACGCTGTGATCGTCACATTGGTGGCGAAGACTCGCGGGAAGCCACTTTTTTCCATTTGCGGGATCATGACCGAGCCGATCGCGGACGTGTCGGCAACCGCCGAGCCCGAAATCCCGCTCAGAAACGTGGTGGCCAGCACATTGACGACCGATAGGCCGCCGCGAACACGTGTGAAGCCCACCAGAACATCCGCGAAAGCGACCATGCGCCGCGCCATGCCGCCTTCCGCCATGATCGCTCCGGCGAGGACGAAAAACGGAATCGTGAGCATCGCAACCTTGCTCACGCCGTCGGAGATTTTCAGCATCACCGCTTCGAGGGGAATGCCGATCCACAGACAGCCGGCAATGGCGGCGAGGGCGAGCGAATAAGCGATCGGAACGCCAATGAAGAAGCAGAAGAACATCGTGAACAGCAGAACCGCGATGTCCATTCGCTTTTCCTAAAAAGTTTCAGTGATGGCTCGCCGGCGCCGGCGGCACCCCGCATAGAATTCGCTCGATTACAAACAGGAAGAGAATTGCGCCGCCGAGCGGGATTGGCATGTAGGTCACGCCGACCGACAATTCCGGGAAGTCGGCGATGGAATTGTGCCACGTCGCTATGACGAGCTTTGCGCCGTACACCGTCATGAAGAGGGACATCGCCACCATCGCGATTTCAGCCAGCCCCTCGAAGAAACGGCGCCAGAACGCAGGCATCAGCATCACGAAATACGATACGTTCATATGAAAGCGGAGCCGGTAGCAGGCAGCGGCGCCGAAAAAAGTCAGCCAGATTGTGAGGAGAACAGCCGTCGGTTCAGGCCACGACGCGGCGCTGTTGAGAACATAGCGGGTGTAAACCCCCCAGGGGATCACGGCCGAGATCAGCACCAGCGCCGTGCCGGCAATTAGGACGCACACGAGATAGAGCGCGTCCATCGCTTTGCGGAAGTAGGTGGCCATGATTCCCCGCGTGCCTCGGCCTTTTCGGGCGTCATGGCCGGAACGGGCCCGGCCATGACGCTTTGCGTCACTTCACGTCCTGAATGCGCTTGACCGTCGCGGCGTATTTCGGCCCGTATTTGTCCCATACCGGTTTCACCGCATCCTGGAAGGCTTTCTTGTCAGCGTCGGAAACCTGGACAATCTGGATGCCGGCGGCTTTGGCCTTGTCCATTGCTTGCTGTTCATAGACTTCCCAAAGCTTGCGCTCCTCCAATTGCGCTTCCTTGGCGAACTTCACCAGCAGCTCCTGGTCTTCCTTCGACATCGCATCCCAGGACTTCTTGGAGAACACCACCATTTCGGGGACGATCAGGTGCTCGTCGATCGTGTAGAATTTTGCGACCTGATAGTGGTTGTCGAACACGAAGCTCGGTGGATTGTTTTCCGCGCCGTCCACCACACCGGTCTGCAGCGCGCTGAAGACCTGGTCGTAGCCCATCGCGACGCCGTTGCCGCCCATCGAGTTTGCCATCTCGACAAACATTGGATTGCCCATGACACGAACTTTCATGCCCTTGAGGTCGGCCATGGTCTTGATCGGCTTCTTGGTGTTGTAGAAATTTCGTGCACCGGCATCCATCCAGCACAAGCCGACCAGCCCTTTGCCGCTGTTCGTCACCTTATCGAGCAATTCCTGCCCGATAGGGCCGTCGATCACGTGCTGCATGTGTGTCGTATTGCGGAACACATAAGGCAGATTAAACACGTTGAGGTCGTCGACGACCGGGCCGAGAGCACCGACGCTCACACGCGCAATGGCGATGGCGCCGACCTGCGCTTGCTCGATCGCTTCCTTCTCGCCGCCGAGCTGCATCGAGGGATACATCGCGACGCTCAGTCGGCCGTTGGTGGCCTTCTCGAGTTTCTTGCCCATGTTCTCAACCGCAACCACGGTCGGATAGCCCGCCGGATGGACGTCGGAGGCTTTGAACACCATTTTTTGCTGCGCTGCGGCCGGTCCAACGGCAAGCGCACTCGCAACGGCCACAATCGTGGTAGCGAGGAAGGTGGTGAAGGTCTTCATGTTGGCGGCCCTCCCGGTTTATGATTATCCGCGTACTATAACCGAGAAAAAAGAAATGCATATCCTGATCACCGGCGCGGCAGGCGACATCGGCACGCGGCTGCGCAAGCTGCTCAAAGGCGTTTATCCGCACATTCGCATTAGTGACATCCGCGAGCCCGCCGACATCGGCCCGGATGAGGAGTTCATTGCCGCCGAACTTTCCGACTACGCCCAGGTGGAAAAGATCACTGCCGGCATTGACGGCATCATACATTTGGGGGGCTTTTCGGTCGAAGGCCCGTGGGAGGCGATCCACAAATCCAACATCGTCGGCTGCTACAATCTTTTCGAGGCGGCTTATCGCGCCGGCGTGAAGCGCGTCGTGTTTGCGTCGTCAAACCATGCGGTCGGATTCTATCCGCGCGCGCAGAAAATCGGCGTGAACGTGACCGTTCGCCCGGATAGCCGCTATGGCGTGAGCAAGGCCTTCGGTGAGGCGCTGGGTTCACTTTATGCCGACAAGCACGGCTTAAGCGTAACCTGCATCCGCATCGGCAACGTGAACGACCTACCGCTCGACAAACGCCGGCTGTCAATTTGGGTCAAGCCGGATGATCTGGCGCAACTCATTCGGATCGGGCTTGAGCATCCCGACATTCATTTTGAGATCTTCTATGGTGCGTCCAACAACGAAGCAGGGTGGTGGGACAACAGCAACGCTCACCGTTTCGGCTATCGCCCGATGGCGCGCTCGCAAGATTTTCAAACTCAGGCGATGGCAGCGCAGGAGAAGCTTCCCAACGATCCGATTGGTGATCGTTTTCAGGGCGGGCCATACTGCTCGGACGAATATGACGCCGATCGAAAGCTGTAGTCCTCGTAGGAAAGCCTGATGCCGCGGCGCCTTTATCCGCCGTAGCTCTGAATCAGCGAGCCCGCGACCAGGCTCCAGCCATCGACCAGCACGAAGAAGATCAGCTTGAACGGAAGCGAGACCACGACCGGCGGCAGCATCATCATGCCCATCGACATGAGCACCGATGCAACCACAAGGTCGATGATCAGGAACGGCAGAAACAATAAGAAGCCGATTTCGAAGGCGCGTTTGAGCTCCGAAATCATGAAAGCCGGAACGAGCACGCGTAGCGACACGTCTTCGGGCTTAGCCGGCTCAACTTCCTTCGACATGTCGACAAACAGCTTGAGGTCCTTTTCACGCACATTCTTCTGCATGAAAGCGCGCAAAGGCTGTGAGCCGCGCTCGAATGCTTGTTCGGCCGTGATTTCGTTGGCAACAAGCGGCTTGATGCCCGTGTCATAGGCGCGCTGCAGCGCCGGCCCCATGACGAAGGCCGTGAGGAACAGTGCCAGCGAGACGATTACGGTATTGGGCGGGGCTGTCGCGGTGCCGAGCGCCGTGCGCAGCAGCGATAACACAACCACGATGCGCGTGAACGACGTCATCATCACGAGAATTGACGGCGCCAATGAAAGCACCGTCAGCAGCGCGATCATTTGGATCACGCGCTCGGTGAGGCCATTACCCTGTCCGAAGTTGACGCTGATGTCCTGAGCGGCGGCTGACGCCGTCATCGCTCCGAGGACCCCCGCTACTCCGACCACCACCGTCACAAGACGAACACGGCGGTCGGAAGTGGCTATCACGGTTTTCCTGGTGGACGGCCCAGCAAGCTGGCCATCTCCTCTTCAAGATTTTCGTAAAGATTTTTGCCGGGTGTTGCGGGGGGTTCGCTTCGCGGCTCTGGCTTGATGTCGAACTTCGGCTCCGGCTTGGCTTCGAATTTCGGTTCCGGTTTCGATTCGAATTTCTGTTCGAATTTCGGTTCGACGCGCGCCTTCAACTCGCGCATCGGCGCACGCGTTGCCTGTACGGCCAGCGGATCGGTAACCGGTGGACGAGCTTCCGGCGGCGGCGCGCGGCGTAATGCGGCTTCCAGCTGGTGCGCCATCTCGGCGAGATTGTGATCGGCTTGCGCGGGCGCCGCCGGTTCCGTGAACGGCGGCTGCATACGC
>JBATYN010000028.1:0-2998 GCA_049674125.1 Pseudolabrys sp.
GGCCAGCGCGGCCTACAATAATGGCTACTACGGGTACTATAGTGATCCGGGCTATGCCTATGCGCCGGGTTACGCCTATGATTCCGATGCATATGCCTACGACTCTTACGCTTATCAGCCGGGCCCACGATACGGCTATTACGGAGATAACTGGTCGCGTCAGCACAACACGAACAACTTCTCTATCGACTCGCAGCGTTAAGCTGACATGAAATTCGTGACTGAAGAGGCCGCTCTCCGGGGCGGTCTCTTTTTTTAAAGGCGCGCCAGACGATCGAGGGCGCCTTGCAGGATGTAGGCGGCAGCGTGTTGATCAATCACGGCCGCGCGCTTTTTGCGGCTGACGTCGGCGGCAATCAATTCGCGCTCGACTGCGGCTGTCGACAGGCGCTCGTCCCAAAGTGCAATTGGATGTGCGGTAAGCTTTGCAAAGTTGCGGGCAAACGCGCGCGTTGACTGCGCACGCGGCCCCTCGCTGCCGTCCATATTGATTGGCAAGCCGAGAACGAACCCAACGGCAGAGCGCTCATCAGCCAACAAAAGGATACGGCGTGCGTCAACTGTGAAGGTCTTCCGCGCGACAGTCTCGACGCCTGTCGCAAGCTTTCGATCCGGATCACTCACTGCAATGCCAATTGTCTTGGTCCCAAGGTCGAGCCCGATCAAGGCCCCACGTGCGCCCAGATGCGGGACGGCTTCAAGGAGCGGCAGGATGAGAGACATGCCTAAGCGCTACCATGCGGAGGAATTGTCGCCAATCGGAACTGTCTCAGGGTACGGTTCCTGCCGGCAGCTGCGTCGCATGGTTCGCAATCTCGCCCGCGGTCGTGAACCACACGCGTTCATCGGCTCGGCGGCGGATGTGCTGGAGTGCGCGTGCCAGATGCTTGAAGCGATGTGGCCAGCCGACAATGTATGGATGCAGCGCGATTCCCATGACCAGTGGGCGCTTGGCGCATTCCGTCTGCATCACCTCGAATGAATCCACAATCATATCGGCAAATTCGGCGCCCTCACGCTTGCGCGCTATGATCTGCGGTATGTCATTAAGTTCCTGCGGGTAGGGCAGAGAAAGTATTCGGCCTCCACGGGTGTTCATCCAGACAGGTTGGTCGTCGTGACACCAGTCGAGAAGATAGCGGTAGCCCGCTTCATGTAACAGATCGGGGGTCAGCGGAGATTGCGAAATCCAGGGGCCAAGCCAGCCGTGCGGGCGTTGGCCCGACTGTTTTTCAATTGCTGCCGTGGTCTGGCCGATGAGCGCCATTTCTTCGGCTTCGCTGAGGTTGCCTTGCCGTTCGGAGTTACTTCGGCCATGCCCGACAATCTCGGCGTCGGGGAAGGCCGCAATCGCCTGCGGCGCCTGGCGATACATTTCGGCATTGACCAAAAGCGATACCGGGAGCTCTAGCTCGGCGAACAGCTCTGCCAATCGGAAAACACCCACGCGGTTGCCGTAGTCACGCCACGCATAATTGAGGACATCTGGTTGCGGGCCACCGGGCGCAAGTTCGGCACCCAGCCCTTCGCCGAATGAGAACCATTCGAGGTTGAGGCCAATATAGATCGCTAGGCGTCTGCCGCCCGGCCAATCGTAGATGGCGCGCTCGCGAATGGGAGAATAGGGGTAGCGATCGTGAGTTCGGATTGGCATTGGGGAATGGTAACTGGTTCTGCGCTCTGTTTCTTCCTATTTTCGTGCGAATGCCAAAGCGGCCTTCGTGACTGGCTAGAGTCTCGCTTCAGCCATAGCGAATTCATTGTTGCTGTCGAACGCGCTAGCTTTGGCGACAGATGCTGGAATCATGGTGATGTGGGCTAACCAACGACTGCTGGAGCTCATTAAGACCGACTACCCGATCCTTGTGGCGCCGATGGCAGGCGTGATGGATGCGGAGCTTGCTATTGCGGTTGCCAACGCCGGTGGGCTCGCGGCTTTGCCGGCGGGGATGCTCAACGAAGAACAGTTGAGAGCCCAGGTCGCACATTTTCGTGCTGCAACCGGTGACAAGCCGATCAATCTCAATTTTTTGGCGCACAAAACTGCTACACCCAATAATGCGCGCGAGCATGCGTGGCGAGAAAAGCTCAAGCCATATTTTGTCGAGCTTGGCGTCGATCCGGCAGCCCCGGTTACAACAGCAGCTCGTATGCCGTTCGGTGCGCCGATGTGCGCCGTGGTGGAAGAACTCAAGCCTGAGGTCGTGAGTTTCCACTTCGGCCTGCCGGAAGCGAAGTTCGTTACGCGTCTAAAGGCCGCCGGGTGCAAATTGCTGTGTTCGGCGACGACGGTTGCGGAAGCCCGCTTTCTCGAAGCGAACGGTTGCGACGCAGTTATCGCGCAAGGGCTTGAAGCCGGTGGCCATCGCGGCATGTTCTTGACTGATAATATCGCTACGCAGGTCGGTCTGTTCGCGCTTTTGCCGCAGGTTGTCGACGTAGTGAAAGTGCCAGTTATCGCAGCCGGCGGAATTGGCGACGCTCGCGGCATTGTCGCGGCGCTGGCGCTTGGCGCGGCAGGTGTGCAGATGGGCACGGCGTTTCTGTCCTGTCCCGAAGCGAAGACCTTGCCGCCGCATCGCGCGGCTTTACGGGCCGCACGTGATGAAAGCACGGTGCTTACCAACGTGTTGAGTGGCCGACCGGCGCGGGGTTTGATCAATCGAGCTATTCGCGAACTCGGACCAATAAGCGATATCGTCCCGGAATTTCCCTTGGCCAGCGGTGCTCTGGCGCCGTTGCACGCTAAGGCGCAGGCGCAAGGGTCCGGTGATTTTTCGGCGATGCTGGCGGGTCAGTCCGCCGCCCTTGGCCGCGAGTTGCCTGCGGGCCGGTTTATCGAAGAATTAGTTGCCGAGGTAGAGGAACTACTGCGCGGGATGGCCTCCTGAAGCCGCTTGGGCTTGCCGGTTGTCGCGGTCAAAGCCGCTCTGCTATAGGCTGACCAACGCCACAAGAGCCGCTTCACCGGAATTTCCATGGCTGTCGACGCTGATAC
>JBATYN010000029.1:0-5810 GCA_049674125.1 Pseudolabrys sp.
TGCGCTGCCCGGAAGGCGCGATGGGCCAGTGCTTTTTTCAAAAACACGCACGCGCCGGCATTCCAACCGAGCACCTTCAACTCGTTCCGGAAAAAGGCGACAAGATAATCTCCATCGACGATCTCGACGGCCTAGTTGCGCTGGTCCAGGGCGGCGTTTTGGAGATTCACACGCGCGGCACGACCGTGGATGACCGCGAACGCGCCGACCGGCTGGTGTTCGATCTTGATCCGGGTCCTGGCACGAGCTGGAAAGATGTGGTGGCGGCGGCGCGCGAGGTGCGTGAACGGCTCGAAGGCATCAAGCTCAAGACTTTCCTGAAGACATCCGGCGGCAAGGGTCTGCACGTCGTGCTGCCGATCATGCCTGAGCCGTGGGACACCGTTAAAGAATTTTGCCGCACGGTGGCCGAAAGCATGGAAAAGGACGACCCTGATCACTACGTCGCAACCGCTGCGAAGGCACGACGAAACAAACGCATCTTCATCGATTATCTGCGAAACAGCCGGGAGGCGACCGCCGTTGCTCCCTATTCCACCCGCGCGCGCGCAGGCGCGCCGGTATCGGTGCCGATTGAATGGTCCGAGCTGGCCACGCTGAAGGCCGCGAACCAATACACGGTGCAGAATCTACCGCAGCGGCTTTCCCGCCTGCGGAAGGATCCATGGGCCAATA
Source organism: Pseudolabrys sp. (assembly GCA_049674125.1). Lineage (GTDB taxonomy): Bacteria > Pseudomonadota > Alphaproteobacteria > Rhizobiales > Xanthobacteraceae > Pseudolabrys. The sequence continues at coordinate 676 of JBATYN010000029.1, forward strand.
TCGGGCGCATCAAGCAGTCGCTGCCGAAGTTTAAATAAGGGCACTCTGGCCGATAGAGTGCTCCGCCGGCGTCCGCTATCGCCGCCTAGCAGATGGAACACGGGAACCCGCCCGCGCGTTGGCGATCCGCAATACCCCGGCTCGCATCGGGTAAACGGGATCACGATGACCAGAAACGCCAAATGTGAAGTCGCCCCCGCAAATCATTCGTGGATGCATCAGTTTTCCCTCTTTGCGCACGCCACGTCGCAATGGACAGGCCACCCCGCTGCATTCCTGCTCGCGGTCGCGGTGGTGATCGTTTGGGTCGCTACCGGTCCAGTTTTCAACTACAGCGACACCTGGCAACTGGTGATCAATACCGGCACCACGATCGTTACCTTCCTGATGGTGTTTCTGATCCAGAACACGCAAAACCGCGACACATTGGCCATTCAGCTTAAATTGTCAGAGCTCGTACTGGCGATGAAGGGCGCGGAGAACAAGTTTGCTGCAATCGAAGACCTTTCGGACGAAGAACTCGAAGAATTGCACAAAGATTGTCGCACCCGAGCAGAGATGACGCTGCAGCATCTCGAAGGCCGCAAGACGGCCAAACCTAACGACGCCCGCAAATCGCGGGCGTCCGCCCCCCGCGCAAAAACGCCGGCGCGCGCGTCTTCATAGTTTGAGAAGTTTTCGCGGAACTTTTGCCCCGGCGCCGATGTTCGACAATTGGACTGACATCTTTTAGACAGAACATCGCCACATCAAACTGATGTGACTGTGCGCGAACGGAGCGGGGCGAATGGCCTTCGGCATTTGGACAATGACAGGTGTGGCGCTGGCCTCCTGCCTTGCATCGGGTAGCGCGATCGCCCAAAGCGCCCGGGAATTTTCTGGCGTCGCCGCTTACTATAGTAATGACTACTCGGGCCGGACCGCCGCCGGCGAACGCTACGATCCGAATAAATTTACCGCTGCACACCGCAGTCTTCCGTTTGGTACGCGCCTGCGGGTTACGGACCCAAGATCCCAGCGTAGCGTCGTGGTCGTCGTTAATGACCGCGGACCCTTCACCAAAGGCCGTGTCCTCGATCTGTCGCTTGCGGCCGCAAAAGCGCTGCGCATGACCGACCGTGGGCTCATGAAAGTGACAGCGGTCGTTGAATAGCGTTCCACCCCTATCGCCTCGTTTCATTCGATTGCGCGGTCTTGGGTTAGGCCTTTAGGCCCTGGCTTAGGGCGGGCTTAGGTCGGGCTTGGGCCCAGCCCGTGGCGGAGCCGGTTTTTGGCTATAATGGCCACGAACCCACGCCGCCTCATCCCTCGCGCCCATTTCAAGGACCTCCCTATGGCCACCAAGCGCCCTGCGCCACGCCTCGCCCTGATCGATGAACCGCACATGACAGACGCGCAACGCGCCCTCCTCGCCAGCCTGCGCGCCGGACCACGCGGGGCCTCGATTACGCCGCGCGGTCCCTTTGCGGTCTGGATGCACGCCCCGGAAATCGGCGAGCTTGCGCAAAAACTCGGTGCCCATTGCCGCTATGGGACCGCATTGCCGCCGCGGCTGTCGGAATTCGCGATTCTCTGTACGGCCCGCTTGTGGCGCGCCCAATATGAGTGGTTTGCGCACGCGCCGATGGCCGAAAAAGCCGGCGTCAAGCCGAAGACGATCGAGGACTTGCGTCTGGGCCGAAAACCAAAATCGGCGCCGAAAGACGAGCGCGCGATCTATGATTTTGTGCAGGAGCTCTACAAGAGCCGACGCGTAACGGATCGCACCTATAAAAAGGTGCAATCTTTTCTGGGCGATACAGCAACCGTCGAGCTGGTCGGCATCCTCGGCTACTACGTGCTGATTTCGATGACGCTCAACGTTTTCCGGATGATGCCGCCGGAAAACGAAAAGCTCGCATTTCCTGAATCGAAATAGAAAACGGCCACGCATTAAAGTCCCGGCGTGCGCTCACGCCGGGACTCTAACACGCTTAACTCGGATTAGGTGCTCAGCAATCCCGCCGTGTCTTCACAACAACAGTCCCATTCGGCAGATGGGTACGCACACGCACGGCGCGGCACTCGGCGTGATGTTTATACCAACCATAGTGGTGTCCGCGATCCATATGCTCGTGCTCGCGAACCACAACATCGTCACGGTCGCGAACGACGACCTGCGCCGACGCCGGAATAGCGCTCACGAGCAACGCGCCGACCGCCGCACATAGAACAAACTTCTTCATTTCAGCCTCCTGGTTTCTCCCTGGCTGAAGAAACGCAGGAGAGGCGAAATTGTTTCCTATCGGTGAAATTATAAAAGCCTGCTGGCGAGCATGCGGTGGCCTTATGCGGTGCGTTCCGCTTTCTCGTCGATAGACGGCCTGGGGGCACCCGGACTTTTCATGTGCTGTTGCAGCGCTTCGAGAAAACGGTCCTGTGGCATCGGCGGCGCCACCAGCATGCCTTGACCGAAGTCGCAGCCCATCACCATCAGAGCCTGAAGGTCGGCGATGCTGTCGATCCCCTTCGCAACCGCCACGCCACCGAAACGGTGAGCCAGATCGATTGCGGTTTGGCAAATCGCGGCATTGGTGACGTCGACGGCGCAATTCTTCACGAACGAGCCATGAAGCTTGAGTTCGGCGAACGGCAAATCTCGCAGGGTGGAGAACGATGAAAACCCGGCGCCAAAATCATCGATCGCAATTTCCACGCGGGAGGCCTTAAGCTCGGTCGCTATCTTTCTTGTGAGTGCGATGTCGCGAACGATTTGATCTTCGGTCACTTCCAGAATCAGTCCCGGCCAGTTCTTGGATTCCGCACAGTGTTCCGCGATGAGCGCTTTAATGGGCAGTTTCGATAGCATCGTCGCCGGCACATTGATGGCAAGCCGCAAGCCGAATCCCGCCTCGGCGAAAGTCCGCCAGTTGCGCAATGTGGCGGCCAGAGCGTGTTCAACCAATTTTGCTAGATCATCGTCGTCGAGCAGGCTGACATAGTCCTCCGGCCACAAGAGACCGGCCTGCGGATGATGCAGGCGCATGAGCGCTTCCGCGCCGGCTAAACATTTGCGTTTGAGATCGATCTTGGGCTGGTACCAGATGTCGAGCCAATTGTCGGCCAAGGCCTCGTCGATCGAAATCTCGATGGTTTCCGAATCATGCGGATCGGAAACTTGCGGGACCTCTTCGGCTGGATCGTGCGTCATCGTCCGTCACCGCGACTTGAAATTAAGACGGACACTAATAGCCGGAACGGCCTTAACTAATGGTATGGACGGACAATTGCCCTGATTTACGTGCCAATTGGTACAACACTCGTTAGTGACCGTGTTGCATCTGCATTCCACCGGGCGTCGGCGAACCGCCACCGGTTTGCGCGCCAATGCCTTCGACGGCGAAATCAACGGTGACGCTCCCCGCTTTTTCGAATTGAAGCGTCGCTTTGATGTGTTGTCCCTGTTCGAGCGGCTTGTTCAAACCGACAAACATCAGGTGGTAGCCGCCGGGCTTAAATTCGATTGTTTGTCCCGGCTTGATTTCAAGGCCAGCAGCAAGCGGCCGCATCTTCATGATGCCGTTGTCCATGCCCATTTCATGCATCTCGAAACGGTTGCTGACATCCGACGAGCCACCAACCAGACGAGCGGGCGCGGTGCCATTATTGGTGATCGTCAAATAACCGCCACCGACGGAAGCAGCTTTGGGGGTCGCGCGCGCCCATGCGGCAGAAATTTTCAAACCACCGATGGTGACGTCCTCGCCGTGGACGGGCGCCGTCGCCCACAGAGCAATAACGATGGCGACGATAAACGCGTTACGATTCATTGATGAACTCCTGACCACGAGCGAGTGGCGCGTTTACGCAATGTTTTATCGTCATGCAATCGGAAACCGGTGCCGGTCACGGCAACGGCGTGGCAAGGGCGTGGCATGGGCATAGCTTGGGCGCAGCGCGCTCACGACATTAACTTTTGGAAATGTTGCCATGCCTTCCCACGCTTCTTCCGAGGGTCGAATGTCCACGGCGGTCATGATATGCTTCCCCATGCCTGATCGGAACTCTTCCTCTCCCGATAGCGAACATCGCGTGGTCAGTTTTCGGCGTGGCAGCGTCCGCCCGCAGCCGCCCGCAGCCGCCCCCGTCGAAGATCTCGCGAAATACGAGCGCAGTGAAGGCTCGGACGATTACGGGCACCGCATGATCGTAAACATCGCGGCATTTGTTTTCGTGATCGCGCTGATCGGCGCAGGCGTTTGGCTTGCCGATACCATGGCGTCGATGCGCAAGAACCAGGACTGCGTGCTCTCGGGACGACGAGGTTGCAGCCCGGTCGAAGCACCCAAGGAACGCTGGTAGAGGGATTAAGCTCCCAAACGCAGGCTCCCAGCCCGCAAAGCCGCAAACGGGCCGCTAAGTGGCCGTCGCCATTGAACTTGTCGCGCTGCTTCGCTATACGGGCAGCCAATCGCTCGCCGTGAAAGTGCAGATGGAGGGGGCTATGGCGCGGTCTGGGCGCGTTGGCCGCCCGCTCGCCAGAACCCCAAATCAACCAGAGAGTTACAGATGTCTTCGACGTTTGACACGATCGCCAATATCATCGCCGAAACCTGCGACATTCCGCGCGACTCCATCAAGCCGGAGAGCCACGCAATTAACGACCTTGGCATCGACAGCCTCGATTTTCTCGATATCGCATTCGCTATCGACAAAGCGTTTGGGATCAAGCTTCCGCTGGAGCAGTGGACGCAAGAGGTCAATGACGGCAAGGCCACGACCGACCAATACTTTGTGCTTAAGAACCTGAGCGCCCGCATCGACGAGCTCGTCGCTGCCAAAGGGGCTTGAAGCGCGGTCCCATGCGGCTTGAGTACTTTCAGCTGATCGACCGGATCGTCGACCTCAGCATCGCCGACTGCAAAATCAAAGCCGAGGCGACGGTTCCGACCACAAGCACAATCTTCGAGGGACACTTCCCGGGCTTCCCGCTGATGCCCGGTGTGCTTCTAATCGAGGCTATGGCGCAAACCTCGGGTTGGCTTGTGGTGGCTGTAAATCGATTTGAGCGTATGGCGTTTTTGGCGGCTGTTAAAGATGCCAAGTTTCGCATGTTCGTCACGCCCGGCCAAAAACTGACCGTGGATGCCACACTG
>JBATYN010000030.1:0-3566 GCA_049674125.1 Pseudolabrys sp.
AATATCCGTGGTCTGCCATCGGCAAACTCAACAACGGCGTGTTTGGATCGTGTACGGGCGTTCTGATCTCACAAAACTACGCGCTGACCGCCGCACACTGCCTGTTCTACCGAACAGTCAATCGATTTTTACCATCAGCGTCGCTTCATTTCATTCTCGGCGACGAGAGCGAGCGGTTCGCAGATCATCTTCGCGGGCTGGCATACTACGTGCCCCGCTCCTACGACCCCCTAAAGCCGTTCGAAACAATCGCCAACGACTGGGCGCTGCTTCTGGTGTCCAGCGAACAACGATCAGCTGTACGTCCCCTAGCTATTGCACAAAATATCAACCCGTCGTCCGAGTTGAGCGTGATGACGGCCGGTTTTTCGGGCCTCACGCCGCATCGCATGACGGCAGATCAGGGTTGCCGGTTCGTCGGCCGGTCTGGTGACAACGGCATTTTTTTCGATAACTGCCACGCCCCGCAGGGATTTTCTGGGGGCCCCGTATTGATCGAAAATCCCGATAAGCAATCCTATTCGGTCGCCGGTATTCACGTTGGCAACCAGGCCTGGCAGGGCCGGCCCGTGGCGATAGCGATTTCGGCCGAAACGATCTGGCGTGAAATTAAGCCCTGCGTCGTAGATCAGGAATGTCATTTCGAGCACCAGGCGAGCGGCCACGAGCCAAGCGCGGCGGAAATTCTGTCTGGTTTGCCGAACTTGGGCCTTAAGCCCGTCATCGGTTCTCTGCCCGAATCAACTTGCAACAACAGCGACCCGGTTTGCGGAAAGGCAACCGCGGACCGCTAGAGGCCCAATGGCGGCGTCCCCTTTTCCTTGAGCGGATACCGTTAAATTTCACCCCGCGCCCATTGCCGGATGCAGCGGCAACGGCGCGCAATAAGCATATGACCCTGTTGTTGTTTATTCAAAAACCGGGCCGTTTTCCCGCCAAAAGTGCGTGTCTTTTAGGCCACATCTGGCTACTTTCGGCGCAGGCCTGTTGAGACAAGTGCCTGTTCTCATGGCATTTCAACCTTGAACTGTTATGCTTTATCCGGAATCTACGTTGCCTAGAGGGGTGGGGAATGGGTCGGCTCGGTATTTTCCGGTCGCTGCTGCTTGCGAGCTGTCTTGGCGTGACCGGAGGAATGGCCAACGCGGGACCATTCACAATCAACGACGCCCTTCGCATGGCGGTGCAGACCAACCCCACGATTGGTGAGGCGGCAGCCAACAGACGGGCAACCGAAGCCGAGCTGCGCCAAACTCAAAGCACGTTGTTGCCGCAAGTCCGTCTTGAAGCGCAGACCGGGCCGGAGAGGCTCAACAACCCGGCGGGTCAGATCCCCGGTAGCACCGTCCCGACGCTGAATAATGGTCAGTGGGTTGCCGGCGCGAAGGGCTCAATTTTCGTTCGGCAGTTGTTGTTTGATGGCTTTACGTCGCTGCATGAAGTTTGGCGGCAGACGGCCCGCGTCGACGCTGCCGCAGCACGGACCCATGAGCGATCCGAGCTGACAGCGCTTGACGCGTCCGAAGCCTATATCGACGTCGTTCGTTATACCCGTCTGGTTGCACTCTCCCAGGAAAACGTGGCGGCACATCGCAAGATTTTGGGCAATGTGGATCAGCGCTTCCAGGGTGGCCGCGCAGGTCAAGGCGACCTCGAGCAGACCAAGGAGCGCGTTGACGCAGCTGAGGTTACGCTGACGGAGTTCCAGCGAAGCCTGGAGGACGCGCGCGCCAAGTTTCGCAAAGTTATTGGCATTGAGCCCTACAATCTTCGCGGCCCGTCCAGACTTGCCGGATTGCCGGGCACAAAAGATCACGTACTGGCCGTGACGCTCACGGATAATCCGACCATCAAGGCGGCTCAGGCCGATTCTGATGCCGCGAGAGAGGCCTTCCGCGCGGCAGCTGGCGCGTTCATGCCAAATGTTGCGCTCGAAGGGCGTGCCGCCGAAGGCCACGACACCGACACCTTCCCTGGCCACTTCAGCGAGGAAAGTCTCAAGGTCGTCGCGAGTTGGGACATCTTCCGCGGCGGTCAAGATACCTGGAAGCGCGTTGAAACTGCTGAGCAATACAATCAAACGACGATGGCGCATGCGCGCCTGCAACGTGATGCAAATGAGTCGGTCGATAAAGCGTGGGCCGCCCGGGTAATCACGGCAGACCGTATTATCAAGTTGCAGACACAAGTCCAGGCCGCCGGAAATGTCATTTCGGCTTATTCGAAGGAATATGATTTAGGTCAGCGTTCGCTGATCGATCTTCTCAATGCCGAAAACACGGCGTTCAACGCGCAGGTGTCGCTCATTTCGGCCCGCGGCGTCGCGGTCTTTGCCGACTACCAGCTGCTCGCCGCGATGGGTAAACTGCTCGACTACGTTCGTGCGCCACACCCGGTCGATGCCGAGCCCCTCGCGCAGGGACCCTATGGCCTCATTCCGGTCAAGCTGCCGCCAATTCTGATCGGCCTGCCGCAGCCCGGTCCGGAACCGTTGAATGTCGCCGGCCCGGTCACCGCGCCGCCTATCTCCGGTTGGACACCGCCAGTTCCCGACCGCCCGTTTGCCTCGTCCGCTGAAGCAAGTCAGGCGTCGGCCGATGCATCGCGTTCGAAAACGGCCTTCTCGGATCGTTGGCTTGATCCCACCACGACGGTCTTCAGACCTTCGGCAATGCAGACCACGCCGCAAGACCCGCAGCAGCTGCAGCCCCCGATGACCGGGTCGGACGCGAAGTTGGGATTTTCTTCAGGCACAGGCGTCTTTTCACCGAGCCAGATGCTGAAGATGCCGAACTGGCCCCTTAGGGACGCCCGCGCGGACTGATCTCCAGGCGCCATGACCATTAATTAATTCGGCTGCTACGCGGCCCCGCCTGTATTTTTGCCGCTTTTTCCGCGCCCTTAAAGGTTAAATTAAATATAGCGCAGTGTCGGCCGCCGTTTGGGGCCGTTTGGTGCTATATATTTTCAGCCTTCGAAGAAGAAACCGGTTGAATTTCAACGCCTGTTTGGCGGGGGCTAACGAGGAACAAAGCATTGCCGGCTCAAACCACCACGCGCGCGCGCCCCAAGACGGGCCCCGCGACCCCTCTTCCTTCGAATCCCGGCGACCCGCTCGCAGACGCATTGCTCTTTCTCGCGGCCCATCACGGTCGGGCCATCAGCCGCGAAGCGTTACTCGCGGGCCTGCCGATTCTGGATGGCCGGTTGCCGCCGCCCTTGTTCGAGCGCGCCGCCGCAAAGGCCGGCCTTGAAGCCAAGACCGTCCGCCGCCGACTTTCCGAAATACCGGCTCTAGTGCTCCCGACTATTCTTTCCATGCGGGACGGATCGACACGGATATTGCTGGCGATCGATCTCGATACAAAAATCGCATCGGTTGTCGACCCGAGTTCAAATGCCCCGGCACAGTCGCGCGCCCTCGCCGAGTTGTCCGACGAATATCTTGGCTTCGCTTTCCTCGTCCGGCCGGCATCGGCGGCTGATGCACGGGCGGTTGCGGCCGGCGACTTGCCGCGCGCGCACTGGTTTGGTCCGTCGTCCGTCGCTTTTGGTCGAACTACAGC
>JBATYN010000031.1:0-1962 GCA_049674125.1 Pseudolabrys sp.
AAGCGGCGACGCTCGATCTGCTGTCCGGTGGCCGGCTCGATCTTGGCATTGGCAAGGGATATCGCCACAGCGAGTTCAAGGGTTTCCAGATTGCGCCGGAGGAGGCCGAGGCGCGCTTCGAGGAAGCGCTCGAGGTGATTATGCGCGCCTGGACCACGCGTCAGCGGTTCTCGCACAAAGGTCGCTTCTGGCATTTCGAGGACATCGTGGTGGAACCGCCGCCGGCGCAGCGTCCTCATCCCCCGCTCTGGGTCGCTGCCGGCAATCCGCACACAATCAAACGCGCCGCCGCGCGCGGCTTCAATCTCATCCTCGATCAGTATGCATCGCCGGCGGCGCTTGGCGAACGCATCGGCATCTACAAGGCCGAACGCGAAGCAAACACGCTGGGCTTTGATCCCATGCAAGTGACGGTCGCGCGCCAACTCTACGTGGCGAAAGACAAAGCCGACAAAGACGCCGCACTGATACGCCAGGCCGAATACACCAAACGCACCATCGATGTGTCGCGCATGCCCGGCAGCAAGCCTGGAGCGCACGTGCTTGCTTACGCAGATAAAGCCGGTGCCACGGAAGAGCATGCGCTTTACGGGACGCCCGACGAAATCGCGCGCATGATCGAAGCGCTGCGCGATGCAGGCGTCACCTATGTGCTCTTGACCATTGCCGGCGGTGCCGACCAGCTTCGCCGTTTTGCGCGCGAGATCATGCCGGCCTTCGCGCACGAGCCTACGGCGCGTGCGGCGGAATGATAGTGGACGATTTGTAGTGCGCACCAAATCATACACACAACGTTGTCATCACCGGGCTTGTCCCGGTGATCCCGATTGCCATGGCAGGGCTGTGGTCTTTGAATCGGGATGGCCGGGACAAGCCCGGCCATGACGGATGTGTTGAAACCCAGTGATGCCAAGGAGGTCGAAGACGCCGTGCGCTGGGCGCTCGGCAACGACAAGCCGCTTGAGCTGGCCGGGCAGGGGACCAAACGCTCAATCGGCCGGCCAAGCCAGACCGATCTGACGCTCGACCTTTCAAGTCTCACCGGCGTGACACTCTACGAGCCGGCTGAACTCGTGCTTTCGGCGCGTGCCGGCACGCCGATAGCCGATATCGAGGCCTTGCTCGAAAAAAATAATCAGGAACTCGCTTTTGAACCGATGGACTACGGGCCACTGCTCGGCGGGGAAGCGAACCGGGGCACGCTCGGCGGCGTCATTGCCGCCAATCTTTCCGGTCCGCGTCGCATCAAGTCCGGCGCCGCACGCGATCATTTTCTGGGCGTCACCGCTGTCACCGGCCGTGCCGAGACCATCAAGTCCGGCGGCCGGGTGGTGAAGAACGTCACCGGTTATGATCTATGCAAAGTGCTGGCCGGTTCCTGGGGCACGCTGGGCGCTATGACCGACATCACGGTCAAGGTCCTGCCCAAAGCCGAGACCGAGGCCACCGTGCTGGTTGCGGGTCTCGATGATGCGCGTGCATGCGCCGCGATGGCTGCCGCGATGGGTTCGTCGTGCGACGTCTCAGGCGCAGCACATTTGCCTGATCACGTGGCGTCCTGGTTCGACGGATTGCCGCGCCCGGAGGCCTCGACGGTGTTGAGGCTGGAAGGCTTCGCGCCCTCGGTCGCACATCGCAAAGGGGCGCTCGCTGCGTTGATGAAAAGCTGCGGTCCGGTGGCGGTCCTCGATGACAAAAATTCCCGCGCGCTCTGGCAGAGCATCCGGCACGTCAAACCGTTTGCCAGCGAGGCAACGCGAGCCCGGTCGCTCTGGCGCATTTCGGTTCCTCCCAGCTGCGGCCACGAGATTGCCGCCGCGATCACGCCCGCAGCTCAGATGTTTTATGACTGGGGTGGCGGTCTTATTTGGGTGGCGATGCCTTTCGCCGACGAACCGGATGCCACCGCGATTCGCGGGGCGGTAGCCGCTGTTGGGGGCCACGCGACGCTCATCCGTGCGC
>JBATYN010000032.1:0-2361 GCA_049674125.1 Pseudolabrys sp.
ATCAAAAGAAGCTAAAGAAGAAAGTGCAAACGTCCGGCTGTGCGCAGGGTACCGTCTTCGGCGATCTTATGGAAGCGCTAGAAAATATTTCACTGCCGAAGGCGGTATTACGGACGTCATGGCTTTATACACTCACGAACAAGATCAACACGACGCCTTCGCTCTATCTTGAAGCGGGTGCCATTCATGGTTGCGTGCTGGCGCTGCGCGATGAGCCCTTGGTCTATATGGAGGACGTTGGACGCCACAACGCCGTCGACAAGATCGCTGGTTGGATGTTCAAGGAAAAGGTGCCGGCCGCCGATAAGATTTTTTATACCACCGGTCGGCTGACGTCGGAGATGGTCATCAAGACCGTACGCATGGGAATTCCAATCCTCATCTCGCGCTCCGGCTTTACCGCGTGGGGCGTAGAGCTTGCACGCAAGGCAAATTTGACTTTGATCGGCCGCGCGCGCGGGAAACGCTTCGTTGCGCTCGCGGGCGAAGATCGCATTATATTCGATCAAGATCTCAACTTCGTAGAAGAAGAAAGCGCCAAACACCGGCGCAAAGCAGCGGTGCATGACGATTAGCCATCCTCCTACGTTCGGTCTGGTACTTGCGGGGGGTTTAGCACGACGCATGGGCGGCGGCGACAAAGCACGAATCGAGATCGGAGGCGTTTCAATTCTCGATCGCGTACTCGCGACACTCTCCGCACAATGCCCCGGCATCATCGTCAATGCGAACGGTGATCCAAAACGTTTTGCCGATACAGGCCTGACCGTCGTTCCCGACAGCGTGCCGGATTTTGCCGGCCCTCTGGCGGGGATTTTGGCTGGTCTCGACTGGCTCGCAAAACAGAACAACGGCATCGAATGGATCGTTAGTGTGCCGGGTGATTGCCCCTTCTTGCCGGACGATCTTGTCGAGCGCTTACACGAGGCGCGCCGCAAGATGGGTGCCGGTGTTCCGCTTGCCTGCGCACGTTCCGGAGAATGGCGTCACCCTGTGGTGGGCTTATGGCCGCTAGCGTTGCGCGAGGATTTGCGTATGGCGCTAGTCGAGGATGACTTGCGCAAGATCGAGGTTTGGACTGCGCGACACGGTGTCGCCATCGCCGATTGGCCAGATCAGCCGATCGATCCGTTCTTCAACGTTAATACGCCTGAAGACGCGGCCCGCGCCGAGGGCATTGCGCTGCAGCATACATGAAGCGTGGCACACCATTCTTGACCGGCGTCACGCTGGCTTCATATTATTATAGTGTTGAATTGTGTCTCGGAGAGGAATGAGTCTCATGAAGACGTTTATCGTGGCTTGCATAGCAGCCGTGGTCGTAGCCGTGATTGGCGGCATGGTGCTTTACAACGTGCCGGACTCGGCCGAAAAAGCCTTCAGCAGCGCAACGAGCGTACGCCTCGGCGCGTAAGATCGATGTCTTCAGCCGATCAGCGCTGCATAGGACAAGAACCCGACACGAGCGCCGGGCTCGATCGTAGTCACATCTTCAGGAAACTCCAGTAAACCGTCGGTTTCCGTCAACGATGTAAGAATACCCGCACCATCCTGCGGGTGCTTGACCGCTTCGATTTCACCGTCGGCGGCACGCTTTAGCGCCACACGCACATATTCACGGCGGTCCTTCTTTTTCTTGTGTGCAAACGAAGCGCGCACCGGCAGCGGCAATAACTTGTCAGGGCGCGCGCCAGACAGGCGCCGCATCAACGGCTTCACCACCCGTACGAAGGTTACGAACACTGCGACTGGATTTCCGGGCAAGCCGACAAATGCCGCGCTCTCGCCCGGCTTAGCGCCGCGGATCACGCCCATCGCCACAGGACGGCCGGGCTTTATTGCAACACGCCAGAACACCAGGCTGCCGACACTTTCGACGGCACTGCGTACGTGATCGGCTTCGCCTGTCGAAACGCCGCCGGACGTGATGACAAGGTCGTGGCCCGCAGCCTTTTTCAAAGCTTTTGCAAGCGCCTCGGGCTCGTCAGAAAGAATGCCCAGATCGGTTACGACAGCACCGAGTCGCTCGAGCAACTCCGCAAGCAAGTAGCGATTCGAGTCATAAATCGCCGCGCCAGCGCGAACCGAACCGGGATCAACGACCTCATCACCAGTGGAAAAAATTGCGACGCTGAGGCGGCGCCGTACAACAAGTCCGGTGAGCCCAAGTGCAGCGGCAAGAGCAATGTGTTGCGGTTCCAGCACCGTGCCTGACAGCAGCACCACCGAACCGGCGCGCACATCTTCGCCAGCAAGGCGGCGATTAGCGCCGAGTTTTAAGCCTTTTGGCACGATTACATGATCGCCATCGATCGTGACGTCTTCCTGCATGAAGACCGTATCGGCATCTTTGGGCATGGC
>JBATYN010000033.1:0-4936 GCA_049674125.1 Pseudolabrys sp.
CCCGTGGGAAGCGCGACCGGCGTCACGCGGCTGTTCAGGTAGCGACGGATTTCGCGCTCGACATAATGTGCAAGCTTAAGAGCGCCGTACTTCGTGAAAAAGACGCCGTCGTTTGAACGCAGGCGGCGCATCTGCCCTTCGTAGTCCGGGCCGAAATTCGAATATTTGCCGGCCTCGTCGACGAAGCCATCCCACACGTCGATATAGACGCCGCCGGCGCGCTCGACACGCGCGCGATAAAGATCATTGAGGTAAACGGCGTCGGCAGTCGATTTAGGACCGCGGATCGACGGCAACCCCACCCAAAGGAACGGCACGCCCTTGCTCTTGAGAGCTGCGATCGTGTCATCGATGCGCTTGGAATAAATTTCCGCCCACTGGTCGCTGCGGAATTCAATAACGCCATTGGCTTTTTTTCCAGGCTGCAATTCCGGCGCAATGATCGTCTGTTCCTGATCGTCGGCCTGATCCTTGTTTTGCCCATCCTTGTCGGCTGCGGATTTGTCCGCCGGGTCTTTGTCTTTTTCCTTGTCTTTCTTTTTGTTATCGGCGTCCTTTGCAAGATCGCGTTCGCGGATGTTCTGGCGATCGCTGACGCCGAGCATCATAACAACAACGTTCGGTTTTTCCGGTGCCAATGTATCGCGGGCGACGTGCCACCAGTCGAGGTCGCCTTTCTGGTCGTATCGCAACAGTCCGGAGTGAACCTTGTTCTTGCGGACAATGGCGATCTCCGGGGAATCTGAAAAAGCATCTTCGAGCCCGTAGGCGAGCCAATCGGCCATGCCATCACCAAGCACGATGATCGACGTCGTCGGTGCGACCGTGTCAGGTTTTGTTTCCGCCTTGCGCGGAGGTGGCGCGCGCGAATTGTCCACAGGCGCCTGCTGCTGCTCGAGAGAATTATCGGACGGCCGATCGGAGCCGCCGAAGAAACCGCCGAAAAAACCACGTTGCGATCGTTGCCGGCTTAGGAACGGGAAACGATCGTCGCGAAACTGCGCCTGGGCAGGTGATGTCAGGGCGGATTCTATGGCGACGAGGCCGGCGCAGTCGGCAGCAGCCAAAAGGGCTGCCCCGAGAAGCCAGCGAGAAAGCCGGTTATTTCCGATCATGCCCAACGCCAAAGCCCCAGCGGTAAGATGCGGCGCGCCACAAAGTGCCCGCCTCACCATGGACCAATAGCGCCCGAAAAATGTCAACTCAAAGGTATCCGGCAGCGGATCGTTAACGGGCCCGCAACTGGTCCAGGATGCTTGCGGAGGCAAAACCGTCGGGAACTCGGCCATTTTTGGCCTGGAAGTCGCGAATTGCCGCGCGAGTCTTGAGGCCAAATTGGCCGTCCGGTTCTCCGATGTCATAGCCGTTGCGTGTCAGCAGCTGCTGCAATTCCAACCGTTCCGTACGCGAGAGCACGCGCTCGTATCGCGGCCATGCCTGCGCAAAAGATCCGCCGCCACGCAGCCGGTCAGCCAGATGCCCAATCGCCAGTGCATACGCCTCCGCCGGATTGTATTTCATGATGACGCGAAAGTTTTCCAGCATCAGGAAGCCCGGGCCCTGGACGCCGGCCGGCACCAACAAGAAAGCGCGGTCTTCGGTCCGCGGAAATGGCTCACCGTTCGGGCGCTTGATCCCCTGACGCTCCCATTCGCGAATGCTCATAACCTGGCCGCGATCGGCAAGCAGGAAATTGAGTGTTGCCGGCACCACGACTTCGTAACCCCAGGTCTGCCCCGTAACCCAACCATCCTTTTTTAGATTGTTCGCGGTCGAGGCAATGAGGTCGGGAATGGAGTCGACAACGTCACGCCGTCCATCGCGGTCGAAGTCTACGGCGTATTTTTTAAATGCAGTCGGCATAAATTGTGTCGGGCCGAATGCTCCAGCCCAAGAACCCACCAGACGGTCGGGCCGCACATCACCGCGTTGGACTATCTCCAATGCCGACAGAAATTCTTCGCGGAAATAATTTTGGCGGCGGCCAATGCAGGCAAGCGTTGCGGTGGAGCGGATCACCGAACGGTCCCCCGCGAGCGTGCCGTAGTTCGTTTCAACTCCCCAGATCGCGGCGATGGTGTAGCGATCGATTCCGTATGTCCGCTCCACCGCGTCAAAGACATTGCGATACTTTTCAAGCAGAGCCCGGCCCTGCTCAATACGCTCATCGGTCACCAGAATGTCGAGATAGTCCCAAAAAGACTTTGTAAATTCAGGCTGATTGTCGAGCAGATCCATAATCCTCAGATCAGGGGTCAGCGAAGCGGCGTAAGTCTGGAATACGGTTCGCGAAATGCCGCGCCGGGCCGCCGGCTGCCACAATCGCTCGATGCAAGAGCGGAAATTGCCGGCGGCCTCGCGGATCGCCTCAGCGGTCATTAGAGGATGGCCGGAGCCGCCCGATTCGCCCGTCCAGGCTGGCGGTGATAATGCGGCCGCTGGCGGAAGTGCGCCGGTTGTGACCGGATAGCGGCTGCCGCGCGTATCCTGCGCCGCCACACCACCGGCGGCAGCCAGAATCCCCGCAACAATGAGAATTGGCCACGCTTTACGCATGCGGGTTCCCGTCTCCACCCGTTATCCCAAAACCATCGGTGCCCAGATATCATTTCAACGGGGTTAATGGTCTACTTTCTTGCAACTCGTATCTGGACCCCCGCCCATCCCCGTGCTTTCTGCCGCCGGGATGATCTCACGAAGCACACGACATTGAAGATTCTCGCATGACCCGCATTCGCAAAGCCATCTTTCCCGTGGCCGGCCTTGGAACCCGTTTCCTGCCGGCGACCAAGGCCATGCCGAAAGAGATGCTGCCGGTTGTTGACCGCCCCCTTATCCAGCATGTCGTGGACGAAGCGCGCCAGGCCGGCATCGAGCATTTCATCTTTGTCACTGGTCGGAACAAGAGCGTGATCGAAGACCATTTCGACCGCCAGTTCGAGCTGGAATTAACCTTGACGGAGCGCGGCAAAAAGACCGAGCTCGCGCTCCTCTCCGAGGACCTGCCCGAAGCGGGTACCGTCAGCTTCACTCGTCAACAATCGCCGCTCGGTCTCGGTCATGCCGTGTGGTGCGCACGCGAACTGGTCGGCCACGAGCCGTTTGCGCTGCTGTTGCCAGATGTGCTCGTGCAGCATACGCGAGGTTGTCTCGCCCAGATGATCGACGCTGCCAAAGATCTCGATGGTAACGCCAATATCGTCGCCGTCGAGGAAGTGCCTAAGGACCGCGTGCACATGTACGGCGTGGTTGGCGTTGGGGCGCCTAAAGGCAAGGCGTTTGCAATCACCAAATTGGTCGAGAAGCCGAAGGCTGCCGACGCGCCATCCAACCTCAGCATCACCGGCCGATATATTCTCCAGCCGCAAATATTTGAACTTCTCGAAAAACAGGCGGCCGGTACCGGCGGCGAAATTCAACTCACCGATGCCATGCTCGCGCTCTCTCGCACGCAGCCCTTTTATGGACTGAAGTTTGAGGGCCGGAGCTTCGATTGCGGATCCAAAATCGGTTTTCTCGCTGCCAACATTGCCTATGGGCTGGAACGTAAGGATATCGCGCCTGAGCTGCGTTCCGAGCTACGGCGCCTGCTCGGCGAGTAGCGAGGTTTTGTAGACTAAATCCAGCCCTTGAGTTCGCGCATGACGATGTCCCGGATCACTGCAATTCCGCCCGGCGTGTCGTTGAGGCAAGGGATCACGGCGAAGTTTTCGCCGCCCGAACAACGAAATATTTCGGCGTTTTCCATGGCGATCTCCTCAAGCGTCTCAAGGCAGTCGGCGGAAAAGCCTGGGGTGATGATTGCGATACTTTTCACTCCGCGCTCGGCCAACGATTTCACCGTAGCGTCGGTGTATGGCTTGATCCACTCCGCCGTGCCGAAGCGCGACTGAAACGTCATGATGAGTTTTTCGTCGTCGAGCTTGAGTTTCTTGCGCAATAGCGCGGTCGTTTCATCGCATTGCCTGGGATAGGGGTCTCCTTTTGTAACGTAGTCTTCCGGCATGCCGTGATAGGAGGCGACAATCACTTCCGGCTTGAACCCGAGCTTACCTGATGCCGCGTTGAGCGAAGCTGCAAGCGCATCGATATAAACGGGTTCGGCGTAGTAAGGCGCAGCAACGCGTAGAATGGGCTGACAGCGCATGAGGCTGAGCGCGCGAAACGCTTCGTCGCACACTGTTGCTGTGGTCGCAGCCGCATATTGCGGATAAAGCGGTACGATCAAGATGCGTTCGCAATTCTGTGCGGCAAGCGCATCAAGCCGCGAGCGGATTGACGGATTGCCATAGCGCATGGCCCAATCGACACGGATTCGTTTGTCGACTTTTTCCAACAGCTCTTCCAATTTATCGGACTGCGACCGCGTAATCGTCCTGAGCGGCGATTCGTTACGCTCCTTGTTCCAGATTTTGTCATAGTCGCGGCCTTTGCGACCGGGACGTACAGTCAGAATGATCAGGTTGAGCACCAACCACCATTTCAGGCGGTTCTCTTCAATAACGCGGCGGTCCGAAAGAAATTCCTTCAAATAACGCCGCATGGACAAATAATCGGTTGCGTCTGGCGTACCGAGATTGACCAGCAGCACACCGATGCGGCTGCTCGCCGAGCCGATATCCGGCTTCATGACTTGCGCTCATCAGCGATCAGCTTGCCATCGTTGGGCAATGTTCCCGGCGCAATCAACCGTACGGTGCCTTTGAGCTTGGTGATCGAGTGCAAGGTTGCCGCGATTACGTTTTCGAGGCCGACATCTGATGGCGCGCACTCGGCCAGCAAGGTCATAGTGTCCTGTTCGGCCGCGCGATCGACAACGAGACGCAGTCGCTTGAGTTCGGGATGACGCGCCGCGATCTCAGCGACCTGTTTGGGATGGACGAACAATCCTTTCACCTTTGCGGTCTGATCGGCGCGGCCCATCCATCCCTTGATG
>JBATYN010000034.1:0-1645 GCA_049674125.1 Pseudolabrys sp.
AGCCATTTGCCACCGAAGGTGTATTCGACCGAGATAAAGCCGGTGGCGTTGCCACCCGGTCGTGCCAAGCTATTGACAAAGCCCGCCCCCACCGGATCTGCAACCAAAG
Organism: Pseudolabrys sp.; assembly: GCA_049674125.1. Classification (GTDB taxonomy): domain Bacteria; phylum Pseudomonadota; class Alphaproteobacteria; order Rhizobiales; family Xanthobacteraceae; genus Pseudolabrys. The sequence continues at coordinate 110 of JBATYN010000034.1, forward strand.
CGAACACAATCGGCACGCTGCTCGTCGCTTGCAGCAAGGGTGGCATGGATGCGGAGCCGATGGTGAAGATGACATCCGGCTTTAGCGCAACCAACTCTGTAGCATATTTGCGCGTGTCTGCAGCGTTGCCCGCACCCCATCGGTAGTCAATTTGAATGTTGCGGCCGTCGGCCCAGCCCAATCGCTCCAACTCCTGCCGAAACGCCGCAAGGTACGCTTGGCGTTCCGCATCGCCCGCGGCTTGGGACTGTAGCACGCCGACACGTCGGACCCGCTCAGATTGCTGCGCACGTGCTGCAGCGAGTGGCCACGCAACCAGTCCACTTCCAATCACTTTGATGACTTCGCGTCGTATCAATGTCGCTCCCCGAGGCTCAGATCACGCCATCGTATCGGATTAAGGATTGGCGCTGGAAGGGCCATGTCCGCTTTGGGTCATAAGCGGACATTTGCGACGCAAAACGGCATGTCCGCTTTACCCCCAAAAGCGGACATATGCAGCGCAATAGGTGATGTCGGCTTTGTGCCAAAAGCGGACATCACACGCCGCCGCGCTCTCTCAATTCGAGGGTTACAAGCCTCGCCAATAACGTGACCGGATAAAGTTGCCCAATTATACTTTCGATGTTGCATAGGCTCCGCGCAATTGGATGCACGGGAACAATGTCGCCGAATCCCGTCGATGTAAGAGTGACAAAACTCAAATAAGAGACCGAGCTGGCAAGGGCTGGATTGTCTTCGAATGATAATCCCTTGAACGCGTCGGGAAGCGACAAGCCGATCATTACGAACAGCGCCCCAAAGGCAACTGCGACGAGTAGATACAGCAGGATCGCGCCGACTATTCGGTGATAGGTGACGCGGCCACGCCTGAATACAGCTTGGGCGACGACCGCTCCGAGCGTGACCGCAATAGCGAACCAGGCAGCTGCTAGTATGTAAATATTATAAGGCCATGGGGGGTAGAACAGGCGCAGCAAGAGAACGACGACGTTAGCCGCAAGGCAGATCGACATCACGGCAAAAGCAGCGGGATGGTCAGAAATAATGAGCATGCCAGCTATGATTGCTAACAGGGTGGCAAGTACGAAGCCTTGAAACGCAAAGATGCCAAGCGCCTGAAGTGGTGAAAATAGAAACATTTCTAGTGCAATAAATAGAGCCAGCAGCGTAAGCAGCTGGTCGGTATATTTTTGCCGTAGTCGGCGTATCTGACGTATGGGGTCCACGATTGGCTTCGCGTTCCGAAATCGCAGCAATCGTCTATTGTCCTCGACGCCCCTTAATATTTTGCTGCTGTCTGACGGCGCGGTGGTAAAAAACACCATCGCCAGGACGTCCGCTAAGTGCCAGAAGTGGACGTTGAAAAATGCACCGAGGCGCAAGAGTGTGCCACTTTTTTGTGTGACCAGCCGTACCCGCCACAACGTGACATCGACGCTTCAATCTGTGCGACGGCCTATTTCGAATCTCGTCGCTCTGGACTCACTGGCGGCGGGAGCTTGCTGCTCAAGGTGAACTGTTTGGCCAGCAGTG
>JBATYN010000035.1:0-2656 GCA_049674125.1 Pseudolabrys sp.
GTGCAGATCGCGTTGCGTAAACGTCCGGTCGATCCCGAACGTATCGAGCAGACGGTTTCCAAGATTGTGCGTGAACTTGAAAGCCAGGGCGAGAGCGAGATTTCTTCGGAAGCGATTGGTGAGATTGTGATGGAGCATCTACGCGAGATCGACGATGTTGCCTATGTGCGCTTTGCCTCGGTCTATCGCAATTTCCGCGAAGCCAAGGATTTCCGCGCTGCACTCGATGAATTGTCTGGCGACGATGACGGCCAGCCGGCCACCAGCGCGCGCAAATGAACGGGCAGACGTCTTCCAATTCAGAACCGGCGTCTGATGACGAGCGCTTTATGCGGCTCGCGCTGGCGCTCGGGCGGCGCAATCTCGGCTACACCTGGCCCAATCCGTCGGTCGGCGCAGTGATTGTGAAGGACGGCATTATTCTCGGGCGTGGATGGACACATCAAGGCGGCCGGCCGCATGCCGAAGTAGAAGCATTGCGGCGCGCAAAAAAAACCGCGCAAGGCGCGACGATGTATGTGACGCTTGAGCCCTGCTCGCATCAGGGCAAGTCGCCGCCGTGCGCCGACGCGATTATACGCTCTGGCATCGCGCGGGTCGTATCTGCGATGGAAGATCCCAATCCGGACGTCGCGGGGCAGGGACACGAGCGTCTGCGCGCAAAGGGCATTGCAGTGGAAATTGGCCTCGGTGCCGAAGAAGCGCGACGCATCCACGCAGGCCACGTCACACGCATTACGCAAGGGCGGCCATACGTGACGCTCAAGCTGGCGGTCTCGGCCGATGGCAAGGCCGGTCTCGCCGGCCGAAAGCAGGCGCCGATCACCGGCGCGATAGCGCGTGAGCGCGTATTTCAGCTGCGTGCCACCTGCGACGCAATCCTCGTCGGCATCGGCACGGTATTGTCCGACGATCCGCAATTAACCTGTCGGCTTCCGGGGATGTTCGAGCGCTCGCCGGTGCGCGTGGTACTTGATGCACAACTGCGCGTGCCGTTGTCAACTTCGGTTGTTGCGACCGTGCGCGAAACACCAACGTGGGTTTTCGGGTCAACGAAGGCATCGCCGATTGCTGAAGAAATCCTGATGCAGAGAGGTTGCAAGGTGTTTCGCGTTGGCGAGCGCGAGGGGAAGCTTGATATCCAGCAAGTGTTGAAGACACTTGCCGAGCAAGGCATTACGCGTTTGATGGTGGAAGGTGGGCCAACCGTCGCCACAAGCTGTGTCGGCGCCGATTTTGTGGACGAAGCGATGCTGCTGCGCGGAGAAAAGCTGGTCGGCGCTTCCGGCATCGATCCGCTCGAAGGCATGTCGCTCGAGTCATTGACCGGCCGGCTCGCATCGCGGGGAAGCGAAAAACTCGGCGGCGATACACTTGAGACCTACGAACGGCCGTCATGATGTACGCAATATTGCAGCCATCCGCTCGTCCCCGCGAAAGCGGGGACCCAGGGCAACAGGGCTTTGTATTCCCGACTCTGGATTCCCGCTTGCGCGGGAATGAGCGGAGTTCGGGTTGCGGTCAACGGGCTCCTCGCTAATGTTCACTGGCATCGTCACTGACATGGGCGAAGTGCGTTCGGTCAACCCGCGGGCCGGCAATCTGCATCGCATCACGATCTTTTGCGGCTATCCGCGTGCCGAGATCATGCAGGGCGCTTCGATCGCATGCTCGGGTGTGTGTTTGACCGTTGTTGATTCAGGCGAGGAAGACGGACGCGTATGGTTTGCGGTTGATGCGGCTGACGAAACCTTGCGTGTGACCACTGTCGGGCGCTGGCGGCACGGCTCCAGGGTCAATCTGGAGCGCCCGTTGAAATATGGCGATGAGTTGGGCGGGCATCTGGTTGCAGGGCACGTCGATGGTGTTGCAACGGTCGTTGGCCGGGAGGACATGACAGACATGGCGCGGCTTGCAATGCGCGCCCCTCGGGATCTGGCCCGGTTTGTGGCACCAAAAGGCTCAATTGCGCTCGACGGCATCTCGCTGACGGTCAACGCCGTGGAAGGCGACACGTTTTCGGTCCTTGTCATTCCGCATACATTGCAAGTGACGACATTCGGCACGCTTCGCAAAGGCGATGACGTCAATCTCGAGGTTGATACGATGGCGCGCTACGCTGCGCGGCTGGCAGAAATGAATTAGAACCTTGTTCAGGCGTTGGCGACTTGCTAGCACGCCATTCAGTGAGGAAGTTGGATAATGGCCAAAAAGAAGAAGAGCAGCGCGAAAAAAGTCGACAGCCTGTTTGTGCTGATCGTGGAAGCGCGTTTCTATGACAGTATCTCGGACGAGCTGTTGCAGGGGGCAACGCGCGCGTTGGATGCGGCCGGCGCCCGCTACGATCGCATCACAGTGCCCGGCTCGCTGGAAATTCCCGCCGCCATCGCGTTTGCGGTAGATGCGTCGCGGAAGCGACGCGAGCCCTACGATGGCGTCGTCGCGCTCGGTTGCGTGATCCAGGGCCAGACGTACCATTTCGAACTGGTGTCGAATGAGTCGGCGCGAGCATTGATGGATCTTTCGGTGAATGAGCGTCTCCCCATCGGTAACGGCATACTTACCGTCGACAACGAAGCGCAAGCGCATGCCCGCGCCCGGGCCGAGGAGGGCGACAAAGGCGGCGATGCTGCGCGCGCTGCCCTCACCATGATCG
>JBATYN010000036.1:0-5547 GCA_049674125.1 Pseudolabrys sp.
CTCCACCATCGCGCGCGTGGACCCGTGCTTGTCGCGCAACTGCACCAGCGTTGCGCTGCCTGCGATGCGTGCCGCGAGATCAGGGAGTGCGCGGCCGCCCGCAACCGCCGGATCGACAAGAGCGTAAAGCCTGAGATCGATGTGCATCAGCTGACCTTTGCGCGCGCGGCGAGTGCCGCGCTATCGAGACCATAAAGCGTGTCAATGATCGCGGCCGCGAAGCTGCCGGGCCCCGCCGATTTTTCGGCCGCGATCTCGCCAGCGACCCCGATGATCAGCAAGGCGGCGCTGGTCGCCTGAAAGGCATCGGGCTCGATCGAGAGACAGCCCGCAACCAGTGCCGATCCCGCACAGCCCATGGCGGTCACTTTCGCCATCAAGGGATGGCCATTCGAAACGGCCGTCATCCGCTCGCCGTCCGTGACAAGGTCGGTCTCGCCTGAAAGCGCGACAACGATCCTGTTGGTTCCGGCAAAGGCCTTCGCCGCATCGCCCGACGGTGGTTCGGCCGAAAGCGTGGAAAACTCGGCGTGGTTGAGACGCAGCACAGTCGGACGTCGGCCAATCAGCTCGCGCGCGAAAGTAGCGCGCGGCGGGGTGCGGTCAACAAATACCGGATCGAGCACCCACGGCAGTTTATGAACCGCCGCGGATTCGATTGCGATCATCGTTGCCTGGCGGCGCTCACGATCGAAGGTCCCGAGGTTAACGAGGAGCCCTTGCGCACTCGCAACGAAGGGGCTGGTCTCCTCGGGCGACAGCGTCATCGACGGCACACAGCCGGCGGCCAGCAGCATATTGCCGGTGAAATTTTGTGCGACTGCATTGGTGATACAATGAATGCGCGGCGCACGAGCGCGCACACGCGCAAGAATATCGGCAGCGGCTTGCGCAACGCTGTTGCGCGATGTTTCTTGCGGGTGATGCATCTCTCATCCCTCCGCCGGCATGACCCGGATCAGGTTCGTTGGGTTGGCTTGCGCCTCTCAGCCCGGCAACGGCCGGACACCCCGCGAGATTGCTGGCCAATACGTAGTCTGCGTCCACCCACAAGGCAAGACCGTAGGGACGGTCCGCCTTGCCAGCTAGCCCCGATTTTGCTGGATTGCGGGCATCCTTGCGGAGCCGACCGATGACCCCCTTCTTCGTCCAGATCAAATGTGAACTCGGAAGATCCTACCAGGTGGCCAACGACCTGGCCGAAGCCGAGATTGCTTCCGAGATCTATTCGACCGCAGGAGACTATGACCTGCTGGTGAAATTTTATGTCGAGAGCGGCACCGACATCGGGCATTTCGTCAACGAGAAGGTTCAGTGCATTTCGGGCATCAAGGACACCCACACCATTATTACCTTCAAGGCGTTCAAGACCTAAGGCGGTGCTTCCGCCTCGCGTACGCGCTTGAGACCGAGCTGACGTTCGCGCCAGATGACGAATAGCCCCGCGGCTGTGACGATGGCAGCACCCACATAGACCAGCGTGCCGGGTAATTCACCGAAGAACCAGTAGCCAAACAGCAGCGCCCACAACATCGACGTGTAGTCGAAGGGCGCGACCACAGAGGCAGCCGCGAATCGATAGCTTTCGGTCAGAAAAATATGCGCAAGCCCGCCAAGCACGCCGAGGGCAATGAGCGCGGTCAGTTCACGTGCGGTCGGAGAGTGCCAGGCAAACGGCAGCGTCAAAGCACCGGCGATGGCACACACCAACGAAAAATAGAACACGATGGACGATGTCGTCTCGGTTTGCGTGAGCCGGCGTGTCTGAATGACGGTACCGGCGTTGCAGAAAGCCGACGTGAGCGCGAATATTGAACCGACCGCCGCTACCGTGCCAGCGACGCCGGCATAGGCATTTACGTCGAAGTGCGGGATCAACATGACGATGACACCGGCAAAGCCGACCACCACCGCCGACCAGCGGTAGACCCGCACACGTTCTTTCAGGATGACCGCGGCGAGTGCCACGGTGATCAGCGGCGATGCAAACGAAATCGCGGTCGCGTCGGCGAGCGGCAGCCGCGTGAGCGCCGAGAAGTTGGTGAACATGCCGCAAACGCTGAGCATCCCGCGGCCGAGCTGGCCGAACGGCCTGCCGGTTCGCACCGCCGTGCCAAGCTCACCGCGAATGGCATAGATCACGACCACCGGCACAATGGCGAAGGCGCTGCGAAAAAACACCATCTGGCCGACCGGCGCGACATCGCTCAATTGGCGCACCAGCGCCGACATGGCGGCAAACAGCAATGCGGAAATCAGCTTTAAGCCAATAGCTTTAAACGAATGCATGGACGATCCGAAGATTCATCCATACATACGTCAAAATTTCCAAAATGCGCAGCTATTTGGGCGCCGCCAGCGACTTGAGATAAACAGCCATGGCCTGGCGATCGGCGGCGCTTAATTGCCTCGTATTTGCTACTACCTCGACCATCGGGCCGCCAACGCGATCAGAATCCGGCGTCATGCCGGTGTCCAAGGTCTCGGCAAAATCCTCGACTGTCCAATCGTGCAATTTGCGCTGAGTGATGTCAGGAACGCCACCTTGGCCCGACGGACTTTGGCCACCCGTGAACCGCCGTCCAGCGATAACGGCACCAAGAAAATTGCGCGGCGAGTGGCATTCGGCGCAGTGACCGGGTCCGTTGACGAGATAGGCGCCACGATTCCATTGCGCAGATTGTGCAGGGTCTGGCGAAAAGGTTTTGTCGCCGAGGAACAAGAGCTTCCACAGTCCGAGAGTGCGGCGGATGTTGAACGGGAACGGCAAATCGTGGTCGCGCACCTTGCCGGAGATAGCAGGCAGCGTTTTAAGGTAAGCGAACAGATCGCGTAAATCATCGACCTGCATAAGGTGGTACGACGTGTAGGGTAGCGCCGGATAGAGATGCTCGCCCGCAGGCGACGTGCCCTTCACCATGGCGGTCAAGAATTGCGCTTCGCTCCACGCGCCGATGCCATCTTTGGAATCAGACGAAATATTCGGGACATAGAACACTCCGAATGGAGAATTCAGTGCGAGTCCTCCGCCGAGCTGTGTGCTGTCTTTCTGCTTCGGCACAGCGTGGCAGGACGAACAGCCGCCGATCAGAAACATCGTGCGGCCATTGCCGAGGTTCGGCGTGCGTGATGCAAGCGCGCTCGGCGCAATCGCCTCGGGAATCGTGAGGTACCAAAAGGCAGGCACGCCCAAGACGGCCGCAGCAATGGCGACAGCAACAAGCTTGCGAAACATCCGGCAGGTCCCGCGAGTGTTAAAAACTTAGATCATCAAGCGTGGTTGTGATTTGCCTCAAACTTTACCGCTATTGCTGCGAAATCCGATAGTCCTTGTGGCAATTGTCGCAAGCATTGCCGATAACCGGAATGGCGGCGCGCAATCCGTCGAGTGACGATTTGGCTTTATCGCGGTTTTCAGCAACGACCTTCCCGAACTCCGCCGCTTTTGCGTCGAAATCTGCCTTGGTCACCCAAATCTTTGAAGCGGCACGTGTCTTTTGCCCGGTCTTCGAGTTATCGGGGAAAAGGTCGGGCAGCTTTTTCGCGGTGTCCGCCCATTGTGCGAAAGCGGCGTCGACCTGGGCAGCATCGTACGGTAACTGCCCTCGCATCATGCGCACGACCATTATTGCATTGTCGTTGTTACCCTTCATCAGGGCCATACGCGCTGCAATCGGATCAGACTGCGCGATGACCGCGCCTGCTCCGAGTGAGAAAAAGGCCACGGCGAGCATCACTCCGGCATGTCTTTTCATAGATTTTTCTCTCGTTTTACCCGTGGCGGGTCAACCAGACAAACACTTGGTTCATAAGGATTATTCCGCTCCAGCAAGGCATAGAATGGGGCCGTGATCACGAATTCGTGATCGCTCAAAAATCTAGGCCGCAGCCGTCTTTCGCGCGTGAGCAATGGCTTGCCATATCCGCTGAGGCGTCGCGGGCATGTCGATGTGGCGGATTCGATGGCTGCGCCATAGCGCGTCAACGATCGCGTTCATGACCGCAGGGCATGAGCCGATCGCGCCCGCCTCACCCGCTCCTTTGACGCCGAGAGGATTGGTCTTGCACGGCACGTTTCGCGTCTCGAAGACGAAGTCCGGCGCGTGCTCGGCGCGCGGCATTGCATAGTCCATGAAGCTCGCACTGAGCAGCTGACCGGTCGACAAATCGTAGACCGTATCCTCCATCAACGCCTGACCGATGCCCTGCACGGCACCGCCATGGACTTGACCCGCAAGCAGCAGCGGATTGAGCGTGGCGCCGAAATCGTCGACGACGACGTAACGCATGATGCTGGTCGTCCCGGTGTCAGGATCGATCTCGACTTCGGCGATATGTGTGCCGTTCGGGTAAGTCGGCGGTTCGACGCTGAATTCCTCGGCCGCGCGCAATTTGTCGGATGTACCGCGTGGATGCGCCGCAAGGTCGGCAAAAGTAATCATCCGATCAGTACCGGCGACACGCACCATGCCATCCGCAATTTCCAGATCACCGGCCGCAGCCTCGAGAGCATCGGCCGCAATGTCCTTGATTTGGCTGGCAAGCTTCTTGCTGGCGCGATCAACGGAAACGCCGCCCACGGGGATAGAACTCGATCCTCCGGTGCCCGCGCCGCTCTTGATCCTGTCGGTATCGCCCTGGATGACGCGCACCCGCTCGGGCGGCAGGTCGAGGCGCTCCGAGATGAGTTGCGCGTAGGAGGTTGCATGCCCTTGTCCGGTCGATTGCGACCCGATGAGCAAGGTCACGCCTCCATCGCGATCAAGCGTCAGCGTCGCGGTCTCCGGTCCGTTGTTGCCGCATGCTTCAATGTAGGTGGCAATGCCAATTCCGCGTAAACGGCCAGCGCGCTTGGACTGGGTCGCACGCTTGTTGAAGCCATCCCAATCGACAAGCTCCTGCGCGCGCGCAAGCGCGCCGGGAAAATCTCCCGAGTCGTAGATTTTTCCCGTGGGCGTTTTGTAGGGCAATGCCTTCGGCTTGATCAGGTTTTTTCGCCTTATCGTATCGGGCGCAATATCGAGATCGTGGGCGGCAGCGTCGACAACGCGCTCGATCAAATAGGAAGCCTCGGGCCGGCCGGCGCCGCGATAGGCGTCGACCGGAACGGTGTTGGTATACGCCGCACGGAGCCGAATGTGTGCGGCGGGAATGTCATAGGACCCGGTCGCCATGCCGACGCCGAGCCACGGAATGTAAGGCCCGTAGCACGACAGATAAGCGCCCATGTCGGCGATGATATCGAGTTCGAGCGCGAGGAAGCGCCCTTTATCGTCAACAGCGAGCCTGGCCGTGGAGATGTTATCTCGGCCGTGACTATCGCCGAGAAAATGCTCGCTGCGGTCGCAGACCCATCTTACGGGTTTTCGCAGACGCTCTGCCGCAACCGCCGCCAACGCGTATTCGCGGTAGGGAAACAGCTTGGTGCCGAAACCGCCGCCGACGTCGGGTGTAATGACCCGCATTTTGTCAGGTGGCAGATTCATAACGCCGCAAATGATATCGCGAATTATATGGCTGCCCTGGCTGCCGAGCGTGAGCGTATAG
>JBATYN010000037.1:0-1673 GCA_049674125.1 Pseudolabrys sp.
GGTTAAGAAGCCGTGTCAGACCAGCGAAATGGGGCATGAAAGAGACCGGTTGGCTGCAAATACAATCAATGGTTGTTATATCGAAATTCTGCCATTTTGGCTAGCCGGGCATTGGCCGACTGCAAAAATTCGCCGGGGCCCGGCCTATCGCGCGTTGATGCCGAGTTTTTCCAACAAGACCGCTGTCGGCGTGCCGTCGGGCAACATTCCGAATTTTTTCTGCTCGAGCCGAATATTGTCCCGCAAATCAAAATCGATGTGACCCTCGAAATCGCTCACCTTGTACCCGAGCTCAGACAGTTTTTTCTGTAACGCGATGCGTGCATCGCGAGAGAGCTGACGATCGTCTTTCGGCCAAGCGGTCTTGATCAAGCCGCCGCCATGAATGCGATCGGCGAGGTGGCCGACTGCAATCGCATAGGCGTCCGAGTTGTTGTACTCCTTCAGAACATCGAAATTTTCCGTGACGATAAATCCAGGACCGCTCGCGCCGCTCGGGAAAAACAGGATTCCCTGGCCGGCGGATGGAAATGACTTTCCGTCGGCTCGGCGCACGCCAAGTTTTTGCCAATCCGCGAATGTCGCGCGGCTGCGCATGTAGTCGAATCCGTTCGGCATGGTGACTTCAAAGCCCCAGGGCAGTGCGGGATTCCATTTCCATTTGTGCAAATAATTGGCGGTGGAGCCGAGCACGTCCGGCACATTGCTCCAGATGTCGATGCGGCCATCGCCTGAAAAATCGACGGCATAGTCGACGAAGTTCGACGGCATGAATTGGCTTTGACCCATGGCGCCGGCCCATGAGCTGACCATCTTGTCGCGGGTAAAGTGGTTGTTCTGCATGATAAGCATCGCAACGATCAGCTCGTTGCGGAAATAAGGATGGCGGTACTTCACGTAGGCAAGTGTTGCGAGCGAGCGAAAGACGTCCCAGCGATCCTTTTCGGTGCCGAAGTCGGACTCCATGCCCCACAACGCGAGCAGAACCCACCGTTCGACCTGAAATTTCTTTTCGACGTCGTCAAAAGTTTTCGTCCACTCGCGCGCCTTGAGCTGGGCGTCCGCGATACGGCGGTTCGAAACGATCGCGTTTACATAATCGCCGACGGGTTTGCCATACTCCGGCTGCCGCTGCGTGGCTGCGATCACGCGCTGATCGGGCGTGATGCCTTTTAGCGCGAGCTCGAATGTCGCTCGGGTAACGCCTTTGGCTTGCGCATCCGGCCATAACTCAGAAGCAAATATTGAAAAAGACGGCTCCTGCGCATGCGCCGGCCCGCCCTGAAATACCAAAAAGAACGCGAGTGCTATGAGGGATCTGCCGGGCATGGAACGAATCCGATAGGGCGGTTCGTATCGCACGTTACATGCCGAGACGCCAATTCCGGCTGCACTCCCGCTCTTTGCTGGCGGTGCGAGTGTTTTGGGCTTCTTCGGCTGGCGCAGGAAGCGGAGGCAAACCGTCTAATCAAAACACCTGATCGAATTGGATATACCGCCGCGAGGCGGTCTTTCTTTTTGACGCAATGTTGAAGCTATCGATTGTAGATATGGTGTTGCCGTTCCAGACGGTCGCAGCGGCGGTATAAGGGGCGGTCGGGCTATAGCCAACAACCTGCCCATGAAAGGTCTGTCACCTTCTACCGGTCGAGGCGCTCCAATAGGCGCTATTG
>JBATYN010000038.1:0-15548 GCA_049674125.1 Pseudolabrys sp.
GCGCACGGACGCTTGCCGCGTCGACCCGCCGAATACGGGGGCGAGAATGTCGAGCGCGCCGGTGAGCGCGCGTACGCGCTCAGCGTCCTCGGCACGTATCACGGGCTGTACGAGGCCGACGTTCGGGGCTTCTAAGAAGCTGACAAGCGCGCGGTGGAGGGCGGTTTCCCCGCCAATGATACGGAATTGCTTGGGCAAATCGCCGCCCGCCCGCACCCCCCGTCCCGCCGCCACCACGACGGCTGCGACTTGCGCCATGTTATTGCTCCTCTCCCCGCATGCCTTTACCGCGTTCCTTGCGCCGCGGAAACGCAACAACAGGCGCGGCCATCTTAAGAATGAACAATTTTTTGCAGTGCAGCACTTGCGCTGCGAATTCATCTGGCTAAACTATGAGCATCGAAAAGGGGCAGCCTAAATGATAGGCAAAGACGTTTCTGAGGATAAAGACGAGGGGCTATTCGCCCCTCCGCTCGCCATTGGCTCAATTGCTCTGCCAAACCGCGTCATTTTGGCTCCTATGTCGGGAATCACTGATGCGCCGTTCCGGCGATTGGCCGAGCGATTGGGCGCCGGACTCGTCGTTTCAGAAATGACTGCCTGCGCCGGCTTGGTTCGTGGCGAACGGGAAGCTTTAGTTCGTAGCGAGGGGAAGGGCGTCGGTATCCATGTAGTGCAGCTTGCCGGCTGTGAAGCTCATTGGATCGCCGAAGGTGCGCGCATCGCTGAAGCCCAAGGCGCTGACGTCATCGACATTAATATGGGTTGTCCCTCGAAGCAGGTCGTGAACGGGGCTGCCGGTTCGGCCCTTATGCGCAATCTCGATCACGCCCTTACGCTGATTGATGCGACCGTATCTGCCGTGCAAATTCCGGTCACCTTGAAGATGCGACTGGGCTGGGACGCGTCGACCATCAATGCGCCGGAACTTGCCCGTCGCGCTGAGGCATGTGGCATCAAGCTGATCACGGTTCATGGCCGTACGCGTTGCCAGTTCTATGACGGAAACGCGGATTGGATCGCCGTTCGGGCGGTGAAGAACGCGGTTTCTGTTCCGGTGGTCGTCAATGGCGATATTCGTTCTTTCGAAGATTCGGTGCGCGCTCTGACAACATCCGGTGCGGATGCAATCATGATCGGCCGTGCCGTGCAGGGACGCCCATGGTTTCCTGGACAGGTTGCCCGGTATCTCGCAAGCGGCAGACGCCAACAATCGCCGCCCATTGGTGAACAGTTCGCGTTGATTGACGCCCTTTATGAGGAAATGTTGGACCATCACGGCAAGGCGATCGGTCGCCGCCACGCTCGCAAGCATCTTGGCTGGGCGCTCGACTCTGCAGCCGCATCAGCCAAAGCGCCAATTCATGTCCTCAAGTCACACCGAAGCCGTGTCTTGACTGCCGAGGAGCCGGCTCAAGCGCGTCGTTACCTCGCTGAAGCCTATGATGATTTTGCCTGGAGAACCGCCGCATGACTCGTGCGCAGGCCTTCTCGCCGATCGTCAATACGCCCGCCGATGCAATGCTTCACGCGTTGCCGCATCCAGTGATCATGGTATCGCCCGATGGCAAGATCGCTGACGCGAATGTCGCCGCGGAGCAGTTCTTTGAAGCTTCTACCGCGATGTTGCGTCGACACATGCTCCGTGAGCTTGTGCCATTCGGCTCGCCATTGCTGACACTGGTCGAACAGGTTCGACATCGTGGTGCCGCCGTCAACGAATATAAAGTCGATCTGGCGACGCCACGCAATCCGGGCGAGAGGCTCGTCGATCTTCATGTCGCGCCGTTGCCAGAGTATCCGGAGCACGTCGTCGTTATGTTGCAGGAGCGCACCATTGCCGACAAAATGGACCGGCAGCTCACACATCGCGGCGCAGCGCGCTCCGTGATTGCGTTGGCTGCCATGTTGGCGCACGAAATTAAAAACCCACTGTCGGGTATTCGCGGTGCCGCTCAACTCCTCGAGCAATCGGCGGCCGATGACGACCGCCCGCTTACCAAACTTATCTGCGATGAAACGGACCGCATCGTGAAGCTGGTCGATCGCATGGAAGTGTTCGCCGATGAGCGTCCGATCGACCGCGAGCCGGTGAATATTCACGTGGTTCTCGATCACGTAAAGCGTCTAGCCCAAACGGGATTCGGACGTCACATCAAATTCATTGAAGAATACGATCCCTCGCTGCCGCCGGTCCTCGCCAACCGCGACCAGCTCGTTCAGGTGTTTCTGAACTTGCTGAAGAATGCCGCCGAGGCAATCGGCGAGACTGCGATCGACGGAGAAATCCAGCTTACAACTGCTTTCAGGCCCGGCGTGAGACTATCCATGCCCGGGAGCAAGGCACGAGTTTCGCTGCCCCTGGAATTCTGCGTCAAAGACAATGGACCCGGGGTTCCAGAAGACTTGATGCCGCACTTGTTTGATCCCTTTGTCACCACAAAACAGAGCGGCAGCGGCCTTGGTCTTGCGCTGGTGGCAAAGATCGTGGGTGACCACGGTGGCATCATCGAATGTGAATCGCAGCCGCGGCGGACAATCTTCCGTGTGCTCATGCCAATCTATAGCGGCGACGGCGAAATTACTGACGACGCACCGCCTGTCCAAAGCCCGTGAGAGAAGACATGCCAACGGGAAGTATTCTAGTTGCCGACGACGATGCCGCGATCCGCACCGTCCTCAATCAGGCCCTTTCGCGCGCCGGGTATGAAGTGCGCTCGACTGGTAATGCCGCGACGCTGTGGCGTTGGATCACCCAAGGTGACGGCGATCTGGTTATCACCGACGTCGTTATGCCTGACGAAAACGCTTTCGACCTTATTCCTCGTATCCGCAAGGCGCGACCCGACCTCCCGATCGTTGTGATGAGCGCGCAAAACACGTTCATGACCGCCATCCGGGCTTCGGAGCGGGGTGCTTACGAATATTTGCCGAAGCCGTTTGACCTCAAGGAGCTCATTGCCATCGTCGGACGTGCATTGTCCGAACCAAAGGACCCACGACCCGCACTCGCCAAGAACGAAGATTTCGAAGGAATTCCACTGGTTGGCCGTTCACCGGCTATGCAAGAAATCTACCGCGTATTAGCCCGGTTAATGCAAACGGATTTGACGGTAATGATTTCGGGTGAATCCGGAACCGGCAAAGAATTGGTGGCGCGCGCGTTACACGACTACGGCAAACGGCGTGCTGGCGCCTTTGTTGCCATTAACATGGCGGCAATTCCACGCGACCTGATCGAGTCAGAATTATTCGGGCACGAGAAAGGCGCCTTCACGGGCGCAAATACCCGCAGTGCGGGCCGCTTTGAGCAAGCAGAAGGTGGCACCCTGTTCCTCGACGAAATTGGCGACATGCCGATGGAGGCACAGACACGTTTGTTACGCGTCCTGCAGCAGGGCGAATATACGACAGTTGGCGGACGTACGCCGATTAAAAGCGATGTGCGCATTATCGCCGCGACGAACAAAGATCTTCGGTTGTTGATCCAGCAAGGTCTATTCCGAGAAGACTTGTTCTTTCGTCTAAACGTGGTGCCCTTGCGGCTGCCGCCGTTGCGCGAACGTACCGAGGATATTCCTGACCTGATCCGGCATTTCTTTACGCAAGTGCAAAGGGAAGGCTTGCCGCCGAAACAGATCGATCAGGCGGGCCTCGATCGTCTCAAGCGACATCGCTGGCCAGGCAACGTGCGCGAGTTGGAGAATCTGGCTCGACGGCTGGCAGCTCTTTATCCGCAGGAAACGATTACCGCTGCGGTTATGGATGCGGAATTGTCGCAACCAGCACTTCCTGTTGGTGGCGATGAACCGCGGCTCGACGAAAACCTCAGCGGCGCCGTCGAGCGGCACTTGACCGCATATTTCTCAGGATTTGAGGACGAGTTGCCCCCAGCCGGGCTGTATCATCGCATCCTGCGTGAGATCGAGTATCCATTGCTGACGGCTGCCTTGGCAGCGACACGTGGCAATCAAATTCGTGCCGCAGATCTTTTGGGGCTCAATCGTAACACTCTGCGAAAGAAGATTCGCGACCTTGATATTCAGGTGTTCCGCGGCAATTGATCTGCGCTTATTGCACCGTGAATTCCTAAAACACAAAAGCCCCGGGGCCGTAACCCGGGGCTCAATGCTGTGTCCGCTGAAGATTATTATTGAACCGAAAGAAGGGGATGCTCGCGCGCACCATAACCATGTCGATGTGGTCGCCGACCTTACGGTCATCGCCGGCGATCGGCGTGGCCGGGCCGCCATGACGCTTGGCGTCAATATGAGTGTATTGGATGCCGACGTTCAAGTAATTTGTCACCGCATACTCGAAGCCGCCGCCAACGTACCAGCCCCTGTTCCAGCTAGTGCCCGTGTCGGCGAAAGAGCAATTGAAGGCGGAGAGCACGGGCGTGTCGATATATGTCCAAGCGCTGCGACCCGTGACGAAGAAAACCATTGGCCCCAAGCATATCCGGCCAGACCGCCGGCCGTGTAGATTTGCCGCTGCCCTCGAAAAGTGCGCACCCGCGTTACCCTTGGGCAAACAACGATGGGTAGTCCGTCTTTCAGCGTCGGCCATAGCGCAATTTCGAACGTACGAATTTAACGCCGCAGGCCGCATGTGTCGCAAAAAGAACACAGTGCCGGTAACATTGTTGTATAAAAGCATCAGTCTCAGGCAGGGCACTTTTAGCCCCGTCATGCGCGCCATTTAGCTAGGACTGCCGTCGCATTCCTTCCTTCCGGCACCGGAGGTCCATGAGCGTAGAACAGGCCGCTACTGCCGAAGCCGCGCTTTCCGCCCCGTCCAACCGGCGCGGGGAGGCGCGCGCCCTTGGTCCGATCGTCGTCGGGCTCGCTCTGCTGTCGGCCTTCGTTACCTTTATTGTTCTTGCCGATCTCACTCCCATTTCGCCGACGCACTACGTCGTGGTGACGCTACTGCTCGCAAATGCAGCCGCGGTCCTGCTCCTTCTCGGTATTATCGTGCGAGAGGTGTGGCAGGTGGTGCAGGCCCGCCGCACCGGGCGCGCTGCCGCGCGGCTCCATGTGAGCATTGTGGGGTTGTTTTCCATCATCGCTGCCGCGCCGGCGATCATGGTGGCAATCGTCGCCAGTGTGACCCTTGATCGTGGCCTTGATCGGCTATTTTCTACACGCACGCGCTCGGCGATCGAGAATTCTCTGATCGTCGCAGAAGCCTATTTGCGCGACCACGCACAGATCGCGCGGTCCGACATTATGGTGATGGCTTTTGATATAGCTCGTGCCAAGTCGGTTTTCGATCAGGATCCTGAAAAGCTCCGGCAATTTCTCACGTTCCAGGCGTCTGTTCGCGGACTTGCGGCTGCGATTGTGCTCGACAGAGACCTCAAGGTCATAGCGCGCGCCGACGTCAACATTAGTCAGACCTTCGCATTGCCGCCGCGCGACGCGTTGGATCACATCACCGACAAAGATCCTCAAATTGTGCTGCTGCCGGACACAAATTATGTGGCAGCAATTATCAAGATTCCACAATACAGCGACTACTATCTTTATTTGACGCGCCTTCTCGATCCGCGGGTAGTCCCGCAACTTCAGGCGACGCGGGCGAGTGTGACTGAATATGCCTCGCTGGAAGCCCGTCGTGTCGGTGTACAGGTCGCTTTTGCGTTGATGTACACAGTGATTGCCCTAATTGTCCTGTTATCAGCGGTCTGGATTGGATTTAATTTTGCCAACCGCTTGGTTGCGCCAATCCGGCGTTTGATTGGCGCCGCCAATGCAGTATCGACCGGAAATCTGTATGTGCGCGTTCCCGTTCGACAATCGGAAGGCGATCTCGCGCAGCTAGGCGAAACCTTCAATCGCATGACTCAGGAATTGCGCACGCAGCGTGACGACATCATGCATGCGCGCGACCTAATCGACAGTCGTCGGCGTTTTACCGAGGCCGTTCTTGCCGGCGCCAGTGCCGGCGTTATCGGAGTGGATGGGAATGGCGCGGTGAGCATTCTCAATCGTTCGGCTGAAAAGTTGATTGGCCGCACCGAAAGCGAAGCGCTTGGCCGTCCCTTGACTGAAGTCTTGCCCGAACTGGCGGACATTATGACAGAGGCGCAATCAGGCGCGCGTACGCAGGATCAGGTCACGATCAACCGCAACGGTCGCGAACGCAATTTATCCGTGCGGATCACCAGCGAACAGTCGAGCGAATCCGACCGAGGTTATGTCGTAACGCTCGACGACATCACTGAATTGGTGACCGCACAACGCACGTCCGCGTGGGCGGACGTTGCACGCCGTATTGCGCATGAGATCAAGAATCCCCTCACGCCCATCCAATTGTCGGCAGAACGCCTGCGTCGCAAATACGGGAAAATGATTGGCGAGGACCGGGGCGTCTTCGAACAGTGCACCGACACCATCGTACGCCAGGTTGATGACATTCGGCGGATGGTCGATGAGTTTTCACACTTCGCGCGAATGCCAAAACCTGTCATTGCCTCAGAAGACGTGGCGGACGCGGTTCGGCAGACGGCATTCCTCATGCGCGTCGGAAATTCGGAGATTGAGATCAGCGTTGACATTGCTGAGGATCCAATGCCGGCTCAGTTTGACCGGCGTTTGATCTCGCAAGCACTTACGAACATTATCAAGAATGCCACTGAAGCGATTGCGGCCGTGCCTCCCGTCGAGCTTGGCAAGGGTATGATCGACGTCCACGCGGCGCGCGATGGTGCCGACATCGTCATCGATGTTGTCGATAATGGCATCGGTCTGCCGAAGGCAAATCGTAACCGACTACTCGAGCCGTATGTCACAACGCGGGAAAAGGGCACCGGCCTTGGCTTGGCCATCGTCGGGCGCATTGTCGAAGAGCACGGCGGCAGCATTGAACTTCGCGACGCGGCAGAGAAAATCCCGGGTCAACGAGGCGCCTGGGTCCGTGTTCGCTTTACGGCGACTGGCAAGACTGGCGCCGCCGAACTGGAAAAGCCAAAGATCGCAAGTGAGTGAACCTATGGCTGCTGAAATTCTCGTTGTTGACGATGAAGCCGACATCCGCGATCTCGTGGCCGGCATTCTTCAGGATGAGGGTTATAGCGCGCACACGGCTCGGAACAGTGACGACGCGTTGGCTGCAATAGCTGCGCGGCGACCAAATCTGGTTTTTCTTGATATTTGGCTGCAAGGCAGCAAGCTTGACGGTTTGCAGTTGCTAGACGCGGTTAAACAAGAGCATCCCGAACTTCCGGTGGTAATGATTTCCGGACACGGCAATATCGAAACCGCCGTCGCCGCCATCAAGCATGGCGCTTATGATTTCATCGAAAAGCCGTTCAAAGCCGATCGTCTTGTGCTGGTTGCCGATCGCGCCCTGGAAAATTTTCGGCTTAAGCGCGAGGTCAAGCAACTCAAACAAATGGCGCCGGTTCCATCAACGCTGGTTGGCCGATCAGCAGCCATTGGACAATTACGCCAAGCGATCGAGCGCGTGGCACCAACCAACAGTCGCGTGCTTGTTGTTGGTCCCTCCGGAGCGGGTAAAGAACTCGCCGCGCGCACACTCCACCAAATGTCGAGCCGGTGTAACGGCCCGTTCGTGGTCATCAACGCCGCAGCGATCACGCCTGAGCGGATGGAGATAGAACTATTTGGTGTGGATCAATCCAACGGTTTGGAAAGCCGCAAGTCCGGGGCTCTTGAAGAGGCACATGGCGGCACGCTATTTATCGATGACATTGCGGATTTGCCGCGTGAAACGCAAAACAAAATCTTGCGCGTCCTTGTGGACCAAACATTTCAACGCGTTGGTGGGAGCGCCAAACTTGCGGTCGACGTGCGCATCGCGTCATCGACTGCGCGCAATCTCGAGGCTTTGATTGCTGAAGGAAAATTTCGCGAAGACCTCTATCATCGGCTTGCTGTTGTACCTATACGTGTGCCGCCACTGGCCGAAAGGCGCGAGGACATTCCCGACCTGGTTGACTATTTTATGGACCAGATTTCATTGGCCACTGGGCTGCCAAAGCGGCGAATTGGCGATGACGCTATGGCCGTCCTGCAATCACATAGTTGGCCGGGCAACGTGCGCCAGCTGCGCAACAACATAGAACGCCTCATGATTCTTGCAGGTGGGGATCCAAACGCGGTGATGAATGCCAGTATGTTGCCGCCCGACGTCGGCTCAATGGTGCCAAATATGCCGAACGGAAATGGCGGAGAACACCTGATGGGCCTGCCGCTGCGCGATGCGCGCGAGGTATTTGAGCGCGAGTATCTTGTTGCGCAGATCAGCCGCTTTGGCGGAAACATCTCGCGGACGGCCGAATTCGTCGGCATGGAGCGCTCGGCATTGCATCGGAAGCTTAAAGCCCTCGGGATAGACTAACAATCCATGTCACGTATCGCTTACGTTAACGGCCGATATTTGCCGCCGAGCGACGCTAAGGTTGCCGTAGAGGATCGCGGTTACCAGTTTGCTGACGGCGTATACGAAGTCTGTGAGGTGAGGGAAGGCCATCTCATTGACGAGCGTCGTCACATGACGCGTCTCGACCGTTCTCTCGGCGAGTTACGCATTGCACGTCCGATGTCACCCGCTGCGCTAGGTGTTGTGTTGCGAGAAACGATCCGACGCAACCGTGTTCGTGACGGCATTGTGTATGTACAAGTGACCCGTGGTGTTGCGCGACGCGATTTCCCCTTTCCATCGGTCGACACGCGCCCTTCGCTGGTCGTGACTGCCCGTAGCAACGATCTGGAACGCCTCGAACAAATCGCGGCCGAAGGGATATCAGTTATCATTGTGCCTGATCTCCGTTGGCGGCGCGTTGACATCAAATCGGTGGCTTTATTACCGAATGTGCTCGCAAAACAATCAGCGCGCGAGCAGGGTGCTCGCGAAGCTTGGCTTGTCGATGGGGAGGGCCGGATAACCGAGGGTGCCTCATCGAATGCCTGGATCGTTAGCCGCGATGGCAAATTGATCACTCATCCGCTCGGTCAAGACATTTTGCCAGGAATCACACGCTCGGTTGTGATCGATGTCATCAAGGCCCAGGGGCTCCCATTCGAGGAGCGCAGTTTTACGGTCGAGGAGGCCCATGCCGCACGCGAGGCGTTTATTACCTCAGCGAGCCAGATTGTTCTGCCGGTCGTGAGCATAAATGGACGGCCGGTCGGGAATGGCGCTCCGGGTCTCATCTCGGCGGCGCTACGACGCGACTATCACCGTCACGCCGAGATCAGCAAATAGGGATCGCCTTTGAAGAAGTGACATCAATTGAGGTGCTCTCGAGCCTCGCAGAAGACGTAAAAATCCTATTATTTCAGCGCCTTGAGGCGGTCCGGTCGAACTTGTGCTTGCACAGGAAGTGCGCCTGCCATCTAATAGTGGTCTCCCGGGCCTCGCACCGCTTTGCGTGGGGCAAAGTGGCGCATGCTTCTCCTGACTCGCATGCGGATGGACTTGGGCAAAGAAGGTCTCGCGCGCTAGACGCGAGCAAAAAATGGAAAAACGGCCATGGCAGCCGATCGTGCGCAAAACCTGCAAGACACGTTTCTCAATCACGTTCGCAAAAGCAAAATACCTCTCACCATTTTTCTGGTGAATGGTGTGAAATTGCAAGGCGTGGTGACCTGGTTTGATAATTTCTGCGTCTTGTTAAGGCGGGATGGGCATTCCCAACTCGTCTACAAGCATGCAATCTCGACCATCATGCCGGGGCACCCAATCCAACTCTTTGAAGGGGCTGAAGAGCCACCGGCCGGAGATAAGGTCTAGTTGGAAGTACGCCGCCGCGATCAAAGTACCGATCTCCTGAGCCCAACGACCTCGGGTATGGAAACGGGCCGTGCGATTGTCATCGAGCCCTGGATCAAAAATCTCGCGCGCAAGAGTGAAGGGCGTGCGAGCGTGCGCGCACCCGAAGCACGCCTCCAGGAAGTTGTCGGGCTCACTCGCGCGATCGACCTAACAGTCGTTCAGGCGGGGCTCGTTACTCTCAATGATATTCGGCCTGCGACGTATATTGGTAAGGGCAAGGTCGATGAGATCGCAGGTTTGGCGAAAAGCCTGTCGGCGTCGGTTGTGGTTATGGATTGTCCTGTGTCGCCGGTTCAGCAGCGAAATCTTGAGAAGTCGTGGAACGCGAAAGTCATCGATCGCACGGGTTTAATTCTAGAGATTTTCGGACGTCGTGCACGCACGCGCGAGGGCGCATTGCAGGTCGAGCTCGCGCACCTCACCTACCAAAAGAGCCGCCTGGTTCGCTCATGGACGCATCTCGAGCGCCAACGCGGCGGATTTGGATTTCTTGGCGGGCCGGGGGAAACACAAATAGAAGCCGATCGGCGGTTGATCGAAGAGCGCATTGCTCGTATCGAAGCGGATCTCGAGAAGGTCAAGCGCACTCGGAAATTGCACCGCGATAGCCGCAAGCGCGTGCCGTATCCGATAGTCGCTTTGGTCGGTTACACCAACGCCGGCAAATCGACGCTGTTCAATC
Source organism: Pseudolabrys sp. (assembly GCA_049674125.1). GTDB lineage: Bacteria > Pseudomonadota > Alphaproteobacteria > Rhizobiales > Xanthobacteraceae > Pseudolabrys. The sequence continues at coordinate 10,487 of JBATYN010000038.1, forward strand.
GGGTAGCGACAGCGAGCGTGCTGTCGGCGGATATGCTCTTTGCCACGCTCGATCCGACCCTCCGTGGGGTCCAGCTTCCGCACGGTGCGCGAATAATCTTGTCCGACACCGTCGGATTTATTTCAGACTTGCCGACCATGCTAGTTGCGGCATTTCGCGCAACTTTGGAAGAAGTCATGGAGGCCGATGTAATTCTCCATGTACGCGACATGTCGCACGACGATTCCGAGGCACAATCTCACGACGTGGGAAAAGTGCTCACCGAACTCGGCATCGAGATTAGCGATACCAGAATAATCGAGGTTTGGAATAAGATCGATTTGCTCGATTCCAACGCACGCGCGCGCGTTTTCAACTTTGCCGAGCGGCAACCGCATCGACGCCACCCGGTTCTTGTGTCAGCATTAAACGGGGAAGGGATCGAGAATCTGCTCGTCGCGATCGAATCGTGCCTTGGTGAAAAGCGACGGACACTCCAATTGTCGATTGACCCCTCCGATGGTGCAGGGTTGAGCTGGCTCTATCGCCATTCGGAAGTTCTGTCGCGAGAAATGGGAGAAGATGGACGCTTGGCGCTCAGCGTACGGGCCGACCCGAAGAACGCGGAAATGGTGAAACATAAATTTCCGGAGACGACGGAGACCAGACCGCCGAATTAAATTCCGGACTACAAAAGGGGCATAGGGAGACAATGGCAACCGCTGTAATATCGGACCGCGATCTCAGGCGCGTCGTTATCGCCAGTCTGATCGGTGCGACCATCGAGTGGTACGATTTTTTTCTGTACGGCACGGTCGCCGGCATTGTCTTCAATAAATTGTTTTTTCCGGTTCAGGATCCCCTTATTTCTATTCTGCTAGCCTATACGACATTCGCGATCGGTTTTGTGGCCAGACCGCTTGGCGGCGTGGTTTTCGGCCATTTCGGAGATCGCATTGGCCGCAAGAGCGTGCTCATTCTGACGCTGATGATTATGGGCATCGCGACTGTGTTGATCGGATTGCTGCCAAGTTATCAGCAGATCGGCATCGCTGCGCCGATCACTCTCTTAGTACTCCGCATTCTCCAGGGAATTGGTCTCGGCGGCGAGTGGGGTGGCGCAGTGTTGATGACCTACGAATACGCCGATGAGGACAAGCGCGGTCTGTTCGCGAGCTTGCCGCAGATCGGCCTTTCGATCGGTCTTTGTCTCTCGGCCGGTGTCGTTGCAATTGCATCTGGCCTGCCTGAGGAACAATTTCTCAGCTGGGGTTGGCGTGTTGGGTTCGTCGCGAGCATTATCCTTGTCATCGTCGGTCTCTATATTCGGTTGCGCATCATGGAGACACCGGAGTTTTCCAAGTTGAAAGCGCAGGGACAGGAAGTGGCAATCCCATTCGTCAACATGATCCGCGAATATCCACGCAACGTGCTTCTCGGCATGGGCGCGCGCTATATCGACGGCGTGTTCTTCAATGTATTCGCCGTGTTTAGTATCTCTTACATCGTCAACACGCTGCATCTGCCGCGCACCACAGCATTGTGGGCGGTGTGCAGTTCAGCTTTCGTGATGATCTTCTTCATCCCATTTTTTGGGCATATATCCGACAAATGGGGCAGGGGCAGAACCTACGCGGTCGGCGCTATCCTTCTGGCGATATCGACGTATCCGGCGTTTTGGGCGATCAGCAGCGGCAACGTTGTTGCGATCTTTGCTGCTCTTATCATCCCCTTCGGCATTATCTACGCCATGTGTTACGGGCCCGAAGCCGCACTGTTCTGCGATCTGTTTGATGCCCGCGTGCGGTACACCGGCATCTCTTTCGTGTACCAATTCTCCGGAATCTTCGCGAGCGGTATCACCCCGATCATCGCGACTTACCTCATTGCGGCAAACGGCACGCAGCCCTGGTATCTGTGTGCCTATGTGGTGTTTGCCGCACTCGTGAGCGCGGCATCGGCGATGGCGATGAAGGACAAGCCTTCGCGGCTTGAAGAGACGCGAGCCAATACCCGGCGAGCGGCCGCCTAGCGCGGGCCCGCTCAATCTTTGGCGAAGGCGGCCTTTTCGGCTGCCTTTGCTTCATCCCAAAGCGCGTCCATTTCAGCCAAGCTTGCGTCCTTGGGCGATTTTCCGCGTGCGGCCAATGCTCGCTCGATGCTGCCGAAACGCCGTTCGAATTTGATGTTGGCCTCGCGCAATGCGCCTTCAGGGTCGGCACGAAGATGCCGGGCGAGGTTAACAACCGCGAACAGTAAATCGCCGACTTCCGCTGCGATTCGGCTTTTGTCCCCGTGGTCAAGTTCGGCTTCGATCTCGTCGGCTTCTTCCCGGATTTTGGCGAGAACGGCGCGAGGATCATTCCAGTCGAAGCCGACGCGACCGGCTTTGTCTTGCAGCTTGAGCGCACGGGTCAATGCGGGCAGGGCCGGCGGCACGCCTGACAGCGCTCCTGCGGGCGCTTTCTCTCCGCGCTCCGCTTTCTCCTCAGATTTTATGCGCTCCCACAGGCCCTCCACGGCTTTGGCCGTCTTTCCATCAGCGTCCGCAAAAACATGCGGATGCCGGCGGACCAGTTTTGACGTGATCGTCTCGACGACGTCGGCAAAATCGAAGGCGCCTTGCTCTTGCGCCATGCGCGCATGGAATGCGACCTGCAACAGCAGATCGCCCAGCTCGTCTTTCAGACCATCTAGATCGTCACGAGCGATGGCGTCGGCAACCTCATAGGCTTCCTCGAGTGTGTACGGGGCGATCGTCCGAAAAGTCTGCTCCAGATCCCAAGGGCAGCCGCTGCCGGGCGTGCGGAGCGCCGCCATGATCTCGATCAGGCGGGAAATATCGCGGGAGGGCTTCACAGGGGCTGAACGCGCGTTGGAGTTTGATCGTCGATGGCTGGACCGTACCAAAGCAGGTGCATGGCTGCGACCGCAGACCAAGGATTCGCATAAGGTATATTATGGAATATTATTATGTTGGCTGAGGTCTGACGGCCTGAAAGCCGTATGTAGGGGTTCTCTAAAATTAGATATTTCAATGAGATCTAACGAATCCCGCCTCAAAAACTTCAAGAGCACTGAATGCTCATCCCGTCGTAGGCCGGCTCGACGGTCGGCGGCAAATGGGTGCGCAGCGCGGCGTAATCCATGTCGGTGTGCAGGTTGGTCAGGATGGCCCGCTTTGGCTTGATGCGAGCGATCCATTCCAGTGCCTCGTCAAGATTAAAATGGCTGGGATGCGGCGTCTTTCGCAACGCGTCGACGATCCAGACATCAAGACCGTTCAACGCCGCAACGCTCACAGGCGGCAGGCTTTTGATGTCGGCTGAATAGGCCAGGTTGCCGAACCGGAATCCGAGTGAGGGGATGTCGCCGTGGTCCTGCAGAACCGGTAGCGCCTTGATCGATCCTCCCTGCCCCTCGATGGCCACCGGTTCACCCGCCGCCAGGCGCCTCTCGGTGGCAATAGGCGGATAGTCGCTGCCTGGCGGCGTCACGAAGCAATAGCCAAAGCGGGCATGCATAGCTCGTGAGGTTGCCTCGTCGAGGTAAACGTCGACGCGACGACGCCTGTGCACGAACAACGGCCGCAGATCGTCGATTCCGTGCGTGTGATCGGCGTGCTCGTGGGTGAGCAGCACGCCATCGATCCAGTCAACTTCGGCGTCCAGGAGCTGCATGCGAAGGTCGGGTGAACAATCGACGAGAACGCGCGTTCGGAGCCCGTGCGCATTCGCGCGCTCCACCAAAAGCGAGCAGCGACGGCGCCGGTTTTTCGGATTGTTCGGGTCGCAAGCACCCCAGCCCAGCGCCACCCGCGGCACTCCCATGGACGAGCCGCAGCCGAGGATGGTGAAGGTCAAGCTCATGCCGCGTTCGCCGCCACGCGGGGCACTTTGTTAAACAGGCGGAAAAAATTCTCGGTCGTCTGGCGCGCGATTTCGTCTGCGGTTACGCCGCGTACTTCACTTAAAACTTTAGCGGTTTCGACAACATAGGCGGGCTCGTTGCGTTTTCCGCGATACGGCAGCGGCGCGAGATATGGTGAATCGGTCTCCACGAGAATGCGATCCGCCGGCAGCGCGTCGGCTATTGCGCGTAAATCATCGGAACGTTTGAACGTCAGAATTCCGGTGAAAGAGACATAGTGCCCAAGCTCGATAGCCGTGAAGGCCAAATCACGCCCGCCGGTGAAACAATGCAGAACAGCCGGGAAGGCGCCCTTCCCGCTTTCCTCGCGCAGAATTTCCGCCATGTCGGCATCGCAGTCGCGCGAGTGAATGACCAGCGGCAGCTTGGTCTCGCGCGCGGCGGCTATGTGTTGGCGGAGGCTCGCCGCCTGTGCAGCGCGGGGGCTGTTGTCATAGTGGTAATCGAGCCCCGCTTCGCCAATGGCTACGATTTTTGGATGCTGCGCGGCCGCGACCAGCATTTTAGCGTCGATATCCGGCTCCTCGGCTGCATTGTGCGGATGAGTGCCGATTGAGCAAAACACTTCAGGATAATTTTCCGCAATCGCAAGCACCTGCGCGTGTTTCTTAACGCGCGTCGAGATCGTGACGATGCGGCCGATGCCGGCGGCCCGCGCGCGCCCGAGGACCGCGTCGATTTCTGAGGCAAAATCGGGAAAATCGAGGTGGCAATGGCTGTCCACGAGCATGGTCAAGCCTTGTCTTCAGCATCGACATAGCGAGGAAACACGGGCGTTGGCGGCGGCAGCACGGCCCCCGCCTTAATCCTCGACCCGTGTTTAAGCTCGTAGAAGCCGCGTTCCTCGGGGCCGAGACCCAGAAGCTCGAGCAATTTCGCCGCTGATGTCGGCACGAATGGCTGCGCGAGGATGGCGACCTGCCGCAACACCTCCGCCGTCACATACAACACAGTCCCCTGACGCTTTGGATCGGTCTTGGCGAGCGCCCACGGCGCCTCCGAGGCAAAATAGCGATTGGCGTCCGCCACCACGGCCCATACGCAATTGAGCACCTGATGCAGCTGCTGCGTTTTCATATGCTCGCGCGCGGTGGCGATCATGGCGTCTGCGGCCGCCAGAATGGTCTTGTCCGTGTCGCTAAAAGCGCCCGGC
>JBATYN010000039.1:0-13938 GCA_049674125.1 Pseudolabrys sp.
GCGTACAGCGTCTGTCGGCGTGCCAAGATCGACAGCGATATCGAACTGGCGCAACACGGCCGACAACCGCTCGCTCAGCTCAGTGGCGACATGATCGAGAAGAAAGGTTTCAGGCCCGAGCAAGAGCGCCCGCGCCTGCCGCATTCGGAGCAACGATCGGTCGAACAGTGGCGTCATCGCGGACGCTTATACGCCGGTAGCGCCCCCGACGCTTCCCCTTTTCTATCCGCAACTAGAGTGGAAGCATCGTGCCATTTGTCTTGATCTCCGGCGCGTCCTTGTTGTTGACGATCTTGAGCACGAGGTCACCACCGGTGCCCTCCTGCCACTGCCCGCCAACCAATGTGGTGGTTGAAACATTAGGCACCGGGCCGTCTTTCCACCGCACCTGCCCGACGATCGACTCGTACGACGTCTCGACAATGGCTTGCCGGATAGCATCCGCTTCCAGTGCCTTCGATCGCTTGAGGACGTCGGCCGCGACTTCGAACAGCGCGTGCTTGAAGCCGAGCGGCATGGTCCAGATTTTTTGGGTACCCGCGGTGTAGGCAGCGGCGAGTGCGGCGGAGGATTGGCCAGTCAAATGCGAGGAAAACGGATGATAGGGTGACCACCAAACTTCAATCCCGATGTTCTTTCCAAGCCGCCCCAGCGCCTTCACCGCAGCGGGGAATTCCGCTGATTTTCCGGGCGTGACGATCTTCGGCTTGAAACCTTGCTGCGCAGCCTGCGTCCAAAAATTTGCGAAAGTCGGTGGCGGCAGAACCGACGTGACAATCTCGACGCCTTGAGATTTGAACGCAGTAATCTGCGAGGTGAAATTTTCGGCGAAGGGATCGAAGCTACCGGTATTCACAACCTTGTAGCCGCGTTTCGTCAGCACCGGCGGCATACCGCGTTGCGGATCGCTAAAAGCATTTCCGTCGGAATCGTTCGGCCACAACGCGCCTACCGTATGATTGGTCGAAAGATCGTCGTAGAGATTAATGAACGTTGAAATCAGCGCCTCAGCGCCCCAGAAGAAGTGATAGGTCCACTTGAAGCCCTTGGCCGGATCACCCTTCCTGCCGAAAAAGTAAGGTTGCCATGGTGCGTCGGTCGAAACGCAAGGCACCTCATTGATCTCGCATTGGTCGGCGACCGGATTAACGGTGTCAGGCGTGTGTGCGACCACCATGAGGTCGACCTTGTTGGAAAGGATCAGCTCGTTAGCGACTTCAGCGGCGCGGTTGGGATTGGATTGACTGTCCTTGACGATGACCTCGACCGCATGCGTTTGATTTCCGATCTTGATGCCTGAGCCGATCGCCTTCTTGAATTCCGCCAGAACAAACACATCGGGCTCGGCAAAGATCGCCAATGGTCCAGTTGTCGGCGTGACCAGTCCGATTTTGATCGCACGGCCTTGCGCACGCAAAACGGTTGGCGCCATCGCCATGACGGCAGCAGCGGTGCCGGCTTTGAGCAGTCGCCGGCGATTGAGACGAGAATTGCGCGAGTTTGTTTGAGTACCAACCATTCGCCCCTCCCATTTCGACGATAAATTTATCGCGCGCCCACTTTGCCCGTGGCAAGGCTAATCGTTGCGGCTGCGCAACAAGAATCGGTCGTTGAGCAAACCGCAGGGCGCGGATACCGTAGAACAATGCCTGTCGATGCGGCCGTCACCGCCTTTCGCGAACCCGCCATGCGTGCAGCCGCGGCAATGCGCCGCGCCGGACGGCTGGTGCTGGACTTCGCCCTTCCGCCGCTCTGCCCGTCCTGCCGCGAGCCGCTTGCCGATGGCGCAGGCCTATGCGCGTCGTGCTGGTCGAAACTATCGCTGATCGAGCCACCCTACTGCGCACGGCTCGGCATCCCCTTTTTGTACGATCCCGGGCCTGGCCTGTTGTCGATGGAAGCGATCGCCAATCCGCCGGCCTACGACCGGGCGCGCGCGGCCGTGCGTTATGACGACATCGCCCGCCTGTTGGTCCAAAGCTTTAAATATGGCGACCGCCTCGACCTCGCGCCGATCATGGGGCGATGGATGGCCCGCGCCGGCCGCGAATTGTTGGCCGACGCCGACGCGCTCATTCCGGTCCCTCTGCATTGGCGAAGGCTGTGGTCGCGGCGATTCAACCAATCGGCGGTTCTCGCCGGCGCGATCTCTGCTCGATGCGAGGTACCAATCGCGCACGAGGCGCTTAAGCGCGTGCGCCCCACCCCCCAACAGGTCGGCCGGTCGAAAGTCGAGCGCGCCGACAATGTGCAGGGCGCCTTTCGGGCATCAGCCCAGCACAAGGCCGATATCGCCGGCCGGCGCCTCGTTTTGATCGATGACGTCCTCACTTCCGGTGCCACGGTCGATGCCTGCGCCCGTGCGCTGCTACGGGCCGGGGCTGCCCATATTGATGTGCTGGTATTCGCGCGGGTTGTGGCGCCCGCGCGCACTCCCATATAAAAGACGCCGAGCAAACGCAGAAACGACATGCCGCCCGTCGAAATCTATACGACCCGTTATTGCCCTTTTTGCAACGCTGCCAAGGCTCTGCTGAAGCGTAAGGGTGTGACCTATAGCGAGATCGACGTCGGACGTGACTGGGAGCGCCGCGAAGAAATGATCCAGCGTGCGAAAGGACGCGTGACCGTACCGCAGATTTTTATCGGCGCGGTCCATGTCGGCGGCTGCGATGAGCTCCACGCGCTTGAGCGCGCCGGCAAGCTCGATCCGCTGCTCGCGAGCGGCGAGGCTTCCGCATGAGTGCCAATACTTTCAAGGCCGCATTGATTCAGATGCGCTCCGGCCTCAAGCCGGACGCGAATATCGATGACGCAGTGCGCATGATCGGCGAAGCAAAATCAGCCGGTGCGGAATACGTGCTGACACCGGAGATGACAAATATCCTGGCGGCAAAACGTGAGCAGCTGTTCGCCGTAGTCGTCGAGGAAGAGGCGGATGCCTCGCTCGCGGCCATGCGCGAGCTCGCGCGCAAGCTTGGGATATATGTTCATGTCGGCTCACTGGCGATCAAGCTTTCACACGACAGGGCGGCCAATCGGTCGTTCCTGATCGATCCCAAGGGCGATATCGCCGCCCGTTATGACAAGATCCATATGTTCGACGTTGATCTCGCAGACGGCGAAAGCTATCGCGAGTCGCGCAATTACCGGCCGGGCGAGCTCGCGGTGCTGGCAGATTTGCCGTGGGGCCGCCTTGGATTGACCGTTTGCTATGACCTGCGTTTTCCTGCGCTCTATCGCGCGCTGGCCGAAGCGGGCGCCACCATGCTGGCGATACCCTCGGCATTCACCAAACAAACCGGCGAAGCGCATTGGCATGTCCTGATGCGTGCGCGCGCCATCGAAAATGGCTGCTTCGTCTTTGCCGCGGCCCAAGCCGGAAAACATGAGAATGGCCGCGAGACGTTCGGCCATTCACTGATCGTTGACCCATGGGGGCGCATTATCGCGGAAGGCGGCACTGAGCCTGGGGTAGTCATGACCGAGATCGATCCCGCGCAAGTGACCAATGCGCGTGCGCGTATTCCCTCGCTGCAACATGGACGGCGGTTTGAAATCGTCGAGCCATTGGCGGAACCAACGCACCTCCACGTCGTACGGAGGGCAGAATGATACGTTACGCGCTCGCCTGCGAACGGGGCCACGACTTCGAAAGCTGGTTTCAGGATTCCGCCGCCTATGACAAGCAGGCCAAACGTGGACTGGTGACCTGCCCGCTGTGCGGCTCGCCCAAGGTCGAAAAGGCCATTATGGCGCCGCGCCTGTCGGTGACTGCAAAGAAAAAGCGCGTGCCCGTCGCGGCGGCGACACCTGCAACGGAGTCGCCCACGGCAGCGACACCACCCGCTCCGGTCGCGATGATCTCGCCGCAGGAGCAGGAACTCCGCACCAAGCTCAAAGAACTGCGCAACCATCTCACCAAGAATGCCGACAATGTTGGTCCAAAATTCCCCGAGGAAGCACGCAAGATGCATTACGGGGAAACCGAGCACCGCTCGATTTACGGCGTGGCCTCGCCCGAAGAAGCAAAAGAACTCTCCGAAGAAGGAGTCGAGTTTCACCCGCTGCCGCCGCTGCCGGACGAGCGAAATTAGCCGTCATCCGCTCATTCCCGCGCAAGCGGGAATCCGGTGGTCGAAGGCCAGAAGCTGAAGTGCGCGAAATGTTCCAATTCGTCGGGCCTCCCCGCCAGCCCTGGGTCCCCGCTTTCGCGGGGACGAGCGGTTGTCAGTAAGCCCACACTAGCAACGCGACGCCTATAACCACCATCACAATGCCGAAGCTTTCGCGCGCCGTGGTCGGCTGCTTGAACACGAAGTGCGTCACGCCTTGTGCGAATAGCACCTCGACAAGAGCCAGCGTGCGCACATTGGCCGCGCTCGTGATTGCGAACGCGAGAAACCAGAATTCCGAAGCGAAAGCGCCCATAAATCCCGCGAAAAGTGAGGGTTTCCAGGCCTTCATGATGGCGCGCAGCACGCCGGGATTGCTTAGCATCAGATAAAGCGACAACAGAATGGCCTGGATCACCAGTCCGACGCTGACAGTGAAGGTCGCCGCCAGCACGAAATCCGGGAGACTGAGCGACAGGATCGCGCCGCGATAACTGATAGCGGACAATGCGAACATCGTGCCGCCGCCGAGCCCGATCAGCGTCGAACGCGTAGTTCCACCGCTGCCAGCGCCGGGCTTGAGCGACATGACGATCACTCCGGCGGTCGCAATCAAGATCGCAGCGGCTGCGAGCGGCGTAAAGCGGTCGCCGAGAAAGATTAACCCAAACAGCGCGACCTGCACCGGCTCAGTTTTGATGTAGGCATAAGCGACGACGAAGGACCGTTCGCCCATCGCCGATAGCATCAGTGCGGTGGCAGCGATCTGTCCGAGCGCGCCGCCGATGACCCAGGGCCAGAACGCAATCGGCGTCGCTGGCAGGCGATCGCCGGTCACCGCCATCAGGCCGGCCAGAAAAAGCAGAGCAAAGGGAAATCCGAACAGGAACCGCACATGGGTGGCGCCAACCGTCCCGAGGGTCGCGGTCAGCTCACGCTGCATGGCGTTACGCGCGGTCTGTGCCGCCGCGGCGATCAACGTAAAGACGGCCCAGAGCATTGCGTGGCGTCAGTGCCGGGCGTTCAAGCGGCGACGGAGCGGATTTCGGCCGCTTCCGGGAATTCGGATACAGTGCCCTTCTCGTTATCGATCAGCAGAAATAAATCGAAATAGCGAATGGTCGGCGCGCCGCCTGTGCGCTTGATCACCGATTGCCGCCAGGCTTCATCGTGCGCCTTTTGCGCTGCCTCGACCGAAGGCCAGACATAAACGCCCGCACCCGTTTTGCCGTTGAGTTCGAGCAGGAAGTGCTTGCGCAGCAACTCCTCGTTGGCGCGCCACTTCGGAATCACATTGCGCGCCTCTTCAGCAACCTGCTGACGGCTCCAGCCCTTCGGCGAATTAAACTCGACCAGCTCGAGGATCATGCGGTCTCTCCTTTTTTCTTCGGACGTTGTGCCACCAGCATGTAGTTGACGTCCATATCCGATGATAATTGCCAACGGTCGGCAAACGGATTGTAGATCACGCCGCGCTCTCCGCTCACTTGCAGGCCGCCCTGTTCGATCGCAACCTCCAGCTCTTGAGGCGTGACGAACTTGTCCCATTGATGCGTGCCGCGCGGCAGCCAGCGCAGCACATACTCCGCGCCGACAATCGCGAGCGCAAAGCTTTTCAGCGTGCGGTTGAGCGTAGCCGCGATCATCAGCCCGCCAGGCTTCACCATCGTGGCGCAGGTCAATACGAACGACGTCATGTCCGTCACATGCTCCACCACTTCCATCGCCAGCACGACATCAAAGCGCTCTTTCGCTGCCGCAAGATCCTCGGCAGTAGTGGCGCGGTAAGCGACGGCAATACCCATTTTCTCCGCGTGCGCCTGCGCGACGGCGATGTTTTCTTCCGACGGATCGGCGCCAATCATCTCGGCACCCAGCCGGGCCAAAGGCTCCGACAGGATGCCGCCGCCGCAACCGATATCGAGCATGCGGAGACCCTTCAGGCAGTCGAGTTTTTTGGCGTCGCGCTGAAAATGTGCCGCCGCCTGATCGCGGATATAGCCGAGCCGCACGGGATTGAACTTGTGCAGCGCGGCCATGGGCCCATGCGGGTTCCACCAATCCGCGGCATGGCGCGAAAAACGATCGATCTCAGCTTGATCGACCGAGGATGCGTGACGTTTGGGTGCCATGCCTGTTTCTGCCATCGCGCCAATCAGCGAGCGGTTACTTTATTTCGGAATTCGAGCGCCCCGCCGATCTTGTGGAGCGGTTCGATCCCGACACCAGTACCGCGAATGGTGATGTCGCCGTAATTCAACATGCGTCCCAAAATCGACTGATCGACGTCGACGCTCTCGACTTTGTCCATGTTCATCTCGACCGTATGCCGCCGGATAAACCCGCGTTTGTACACGATACGGCGATCAGTCACGTCGATCTCAGTCGTCCAGCGCCTGAACCAGGCCCGGCAAGCAAACGCAAAGCCCACGGCTGCACAGACGAGCGCGACCAACAGCGAGATCGGCCCGGCAGCGCCGCCGGCGGAGAGTGCAATGGCGGCGAGCAACCAGAGGCCGACCGCCGGCATATAAGCAATCCAGTGCAAAGTCGTTGTATAGGCCACTGTCTCGCCGGGCTGCAGGATGTGATCGATATACCGCATCGTCGGACCTTAAACTTTCGCGACTATAGCGCCGCTGAAGGCAATGTTGCGGTCGCCGCACCCCGCCGGTATGTATACGCACCTTTTCAGGCCACCGCTCGGGGCATTAACAGGTTTGCGTCGGCCGCTTGTTATCGCCTTTCGGGGCTTTCGGGAACGTCAGGTTCAATAAAGCTATGGCTCGACTGGTAATGAAATTCGGCGGAACGTCGGTCGCCGATCTTGACCGCATCCGCAACGTGGCGCGCCACGTCAAGCGCGAGGTCGATGCCGGCTACGATGTGGCCGTCGTGGTCTCCGCCATGGCCGGCGTCACCAACCAGCTGGTCGAATGGTCGCGGCAGTCCGCAATGCTTCACGATGCGCGCGAGTACGACGCCGTCGTGGCGACCGGCGAGCAGGTTAGCGCCGGGTTGCTCGCGATCGTGCTTGAGGGCATGGGCGTCAACGCAAGGTCATGGCAGGGCTGGCAATTGCCGATCTTGACCGACAATGCACACGCATCGGCGCGTATCCTCGAGGTCAATGGCGCGGAACTGATCAAGCGGTTCAAGGAACACGGTCAGGTCGCCGTAATCGCCGGCTTCCAGGGCATGCACAAGGAAACCGGCCGCATCACGACACTTGGCCGCGGCGGCTCCGATACCTCGGCCGTCGCGATTGCCTCCGCGATCGGCGCCGAACGTTGCGATATCTACACCGACGTCGACGGCGTCTACACCACCGACCCGCGTGTGGTGCCGAAGGCGCACCGCATGGATAAAATTGCCTACGAAGAAATGCTCGAACTCGCTTCGCTCGGCGCCAAGGTCATGCAGGTTCGTTCGGTCGAACTTGGCATGGTGCACAACGTACGCATCTTCGTGCGCTCGAGCTTCGATAAGCCGGAGGACATCGATTCCTCCAAGCCGCCTTCCGGCACATTAATATGCGACGAAGGAGATATCGTGGAACAGCAAGTTGTCACCGGCATCGCCTTTTCCAAGGACGAGGCGCAGATTTCGATTCGCCGGGTGCAAGACAAGCCCGGCGTCGCCGCCGCAATCTTCGGCCCGCTCGCCGACAGCAATATCAACGTTGATATGATCGTGCAGAATGTATCGGGGGACGGCGCGACCACCGACCTGACCTTTACAGTGCCGTCAGCCGATTATGAGCGCGCGCGCGTCACCCTCGACAAGGCCAAGGGTGCCATCGGTTTTGAGCGGCTGGATGGCGCAACCGACGTTGCCAAGGTCTCGGTCATCGGCATCGGGATGCGGAGCCACGCGGGCGTCGCGGCACAGGCGTTCAAGGCTTTATCTGAGCAAAAAATCAATATCCTCGCCATTACGACGTCCGAGATTAAGTTCTCGGTCCTGATCAAGGCGGCGCAGACCGACCTGGCGGTACGGACCCTGCACACGTTGTACGGGCTGGATAAGGCGTAGCCCACGCCTCAGCCTCTTCCGCGTTGCATCATTCCGGGGCGCGGACGAAGTCCGCGAACCCGGAATCCATAACCCCCGGCGCTGCGGCGTATGGATTCCGGGTCCGGCCCTTCGGGCCGTCCCGCAGTGACGGCAGTGAGCACCGAGGGAGGAAGAAGAAACCGCTTTGGCTTGCCCCTTGCATAGGCCATGGCTATAGCCTGACCCGTAAGCGTTCGCGGATGCGGGCTCCCGCGGTCGCTATTCGTACATGATTTGGCCGTAGACGAGGCTGCGGCTTTCGCCGTTGCTGGAGGACTTCAATAATGCGTGGCGCGCTTGGCGGTCCACGCGTGCTTTTGCGCCGGCTTCGCGAAGTGATGGCGGAGCCGGTCAGCGCGCAAGATCGCCTCGATAAGGTAGTGGTGCTGATCGCCGCCAACATGGTGGCGGAGGTGTGCTCTGTCTACGTTCTGCGCGTAGACGGAACCCTTGAGCTATACGCCACCGAAGGCCTCAAGCGCGAAGCCGTCCATCAAACCGTGCTGAGAGCGGAGGAAGGCCTGGTGGGCCTCGTTGCCAGCGAAGCCAATCCGATGAACCTGTCGGACGCGCAGGCGCATCCGGCCTTCTCCTACCGGGAAGAAACCGGCGAAGAAATCTACCACTCGTTCCTGGGCGTGCCGATCCTGCGCGCGGGCAATACGCTCGGCGTGCTGGTGGTGCAGAACCGTGCCCGCCGGACCTACACCGAAGAAGAAGAAGAAGCGCTCCAGACCACGGCGATGGTGCTCGCCGAGATGATCGCATCCGGCGAACTGTCGTCGCTCGCCCGACCCGGCGCCGAACCGGCCGCGCGCCATGCAATGCATGTCACAGGCAGTTCCCTGTCGGATGGCATCGCGCTTGGCCATGTGGTGCTGCACGAGCCGCGCGTGGTCATTACGAATGTCATCGCCGACGACGTGCCGCACGAACTCAAGCGGTTGGATTCCGCGATTGCGACCTTACGCGAAGATTTGGACCGCCTGGTTGAACACCGCGATGTCGCAGACGGCGGCGAACACCGCGACGTGCTCGAAGCCTATCGCATGTTCTCTTACGACCAGGGCTGGCTGCACAAGATTCGCGAAGCCGTGATGACCGGCTTGACCGCCGAAGCCAGCGTGGAGCGCGTCCAATCCGATACCCGCGCGCGCATGCTGCGCGCTTCCGATCATTATTTGCGCGATCGCCTGCACGATCTTGACGACCTGGCCAACCGCCTGATGCGCGTATTGATGGGTCAGGATCACGCGCCGACCAAGGAGCAACTGCCGGAAAACGCCATCGTCGTGGCGCGATCGATGGGTCCGGCCGCGCTGCTCGACTACGACCGAAAAAGGCTGCGTGGCCTCGTCCTTGAGGAAGGCGGCCCGACGTCGCATGTCTCAATCGTGGCGCGCGCCCTCGGCATTCCGACCGTCGGTGAAATCGAAAATGCGACCGGAATGGTCGAGCCGGGAGATGCCATCATCGTCGATGGCTCGACCGGCCACATCCACATGCGTCCGCCGCAAGACATCCAGGCATCGTATGGCGAGCGCGTGAAACTGCGGGCCCGGCGGCAGGCGCAGTATCGCGCACTGCGCGAGCGGCCTTGCATCACCAAAGACGACCAGAAAATCTCGCTGATGATCAATGCGGGCCTCACCATCGATCTTCCGCATATCGAGGATACCGGCGCGGCCGGCATCGGCCTGTTCCGGACCGAGTTGCAGTTCATGGTGGCGACCACGCTGCCGCGCACCGGCGAGCAGCTCACGCTTTATCGCACGGTGCTCGATGCCGCTGGCAAAAAACCCGTCACGTTCCGCACGCTCGACATCGGCGGCGACAAGGTGCTGCCGTACATGCGCAACATCGAAGAGGAAAATCCTGCCCTAGGCTGGCGCGCGATCAGGCTCGGCCTCGACCGACCCGGCCTTTTGCGCAGCCAGGTGCGGGCGTTGTTGCGCGCAGCCAGCGGTCGCAGCCTCAAGTTGATGTTTCCGATGATTGCCGTGGTGGAGGAATTCGACAAAGCAAAGTCGCTTGTTGAGGTGGAACTCACTCACCTGCGCAGGCACGGGCATGAACTGCCCGAACGCGTCGAAATCGGCACGATGGTCGAAGTGCCCTCCTTGCTGTTTCAGCTCAACGAATTGCTGGAGCGGGTGGATTTCCTGTCGGTTGGCTCCAACGACCTCATGCAATTCCTCTACGCTGCCGATCGCGGCAATCCGCGCGTATCCGATCGTTTCGACCCGCTATCGGCGCCGGTTTTGCGCGCGCTCAAGGATATCGTCGACAAGGCAAAGGCTCACAACAAGCCAGTCACGCTTTGCGGCGAGCTCGCGTCCCAACCGATCGGCGCGCTAGCGCTTACAATTATAGGCTACCGCACGCTTTCGCTCTCGCCATCCGCGGTCGGACCCGTGAAGGCGCTGCTGCTTGATCTCGATTGTCGCAAGGGCGAGGCCATGCTTCTTCCCTGCCTCGAGCAGCCTGTCGGCAGTGTTTCTATTCGCCAGAAGCTCGAAGGGTTTGCCACCGCTGAAGGCCTGCAACTTTGATTGTCTTGCCGCAACAGAAGCTCGATGCCCTGCTCGCTCGCCATGCGCTGGTGGAAAGCGAGCTCGCGACAGGGCTGACTACCGACGCATATGTAAAATTATCGCGCGAGTTCGCGGAGCTCGGCCCGGTGATCGAAGCGATTAAAGCCTACCGCGATGCCGATAAGGAGATCGCAGAACTTTCCGCGCTCGTCGACGATCCAAAATCCGATGCGGAGATGCGCAAGCTCGCCGACGGCGAACGGCACGACCTGCAGGAACGCCGGGAAAAACTGGCGGAAGAGATCCGGCTGTCCCTGCTGCCGAAAGACGCGATGGATGATCACAACGCCATCCTTGAAATCCGGGCAGGCACGGGTGGCGACGAAGCCGCACTCTTCGCCGGAGATCTTTTCCGGATGTACGAGCGCTACGCAGCCAAACAGGGCTGGAAATCGGAAATCCTCTCGATCAGCGAGGGCACAAAAGGCGGCTTCAAGGAGATTGTCGCCGAGGTCCGCGGCCGCGGCGTGTTCGCCAAGCTCAAATTTGAGTCGGGCGTGCATCGCGTGCAGCGTGTGCCCGATACGGAAGCCTCCGGCCGTATCCACACTTCGGCGGCTACTGTCGCCGTGTTACCCGAGGTGGAAGACGTCGATATCCACATCAACGAAGCCGATCTCAAGATCGACACCATGCGCGCGCAGGGAGCCGGCGGCCAGCACGTCAACAAGACGGAATCTGCCATCCGCATCACCCACATGCCGAGCGGGATCGTCGTCTTCGTTCAGGAGGAGCGCTCGCAGCATAAGAACAAAGCCAAGGCGATGACGATGTTGCGGGCCAAGCTCTATGACCAGGAGCGCACGAAGCTCGACGCCGAGCGCGCGGCCGAGCGGCGCGGGCAAATCGGCTCGGGTGATCGTTCGGAACGAATCCGCACATATAATTTCCCGCAAGGCCGCGTCACCGATCACCGCATCAACCTCACGCTCCATAAATTGCCGCAGGTCATGGAAGGCGATGCATTGAACGAAGTCATCGACGCGCTGGTGACCGAGCATCAGGCCGAATTGCTGGCGGCCGAAGGCGCGGCATGAGAGTCGTTGCCGGATTAAAAGCGGGAGCCTCGGTGTCGGAGGCGCTCCAACTTATCGCACAAGCATTTCGTCCGGCCGCCATGGAAGAGGCAGAGGTAGACGCACGCGTGCTTGTCGCGCACGCGCTGCACCTTGGTCGTGCACAGTTGATCGCGCAATCGGACCGAATTCTGGAGGACCGCGAGATCACCGTGATATCGGCACTCGCTGCGCGGAGACTAAGGCGCGAGCCGGTATCGCGTATTCTTGGGAAAAAGGAATTCTGGAGTCTCGGACTCACAATTACACCTGACGTGCTGGTGCCGCGGCCGGAAACAGAAACCGTTGTCGAAGCGGCACTGGATTTCGTCGTGCGCGGCGGATTGCGCATGGAAAAATTGCGCGTTCTTGACATCGGCACCGGTTCCGGCGCCTTGCTCTTGGCGCTGCTTCACGAATTGCCCAACGCGGCCGGCACGGGCACCGACGTCAGCACAGCGGCTCTGCAGGTCGCGCGCGAGAACGCCGAATATTGGGGATTTAAAGCACGCAGCAATTTCGTCGTCTGCGACATCGCCTCAGGCGTGGAAGGTGTTTTCGATCTTGTCCTTTCGAACCCGCCTTATATCGCGCACGACGAGATCGCCTCACTCGCCCCCGAGGTCCGGGATTATGATCCAAAGGTTGCACTCGACGGCGGTGCCGACGGTCTCGCGGCCTATCGCGCGATTGCCGGCGAGGCAAAACGACTTTTGGCGCCGGGCGGGCGCCTGTTTGTGGAACTAGGCTCGGGCCAGGAGGAGCCGATTCGGGCGCTGTTTGCCAATGAAGGATTAACCGTCGGCATTGCCCGCAAGGATTTGGCCGGAATCCCGCGCGTGCTCGGCGTGGGCCTGGCGTCATGAGCATGTTGCATTCCCACCTCATGAAAAGCGCAGAGCTCTTTTGTTGAAAAAAGCGCTTGGATTATCACTCGGAAACGACTAGCTTCCAGTTACGGAATCGACCCGTGACGGTTGCATCGCCTGAGCCCGGAGCACGACGCTCTGTGAGGTGAGGCGCAAGGCGGATGACGCAGAGCCGGCTTTTGAGAAGACGGCAAACGAAATCGCCAGATGCGGGTTTGGATGCTTCACCGGTTGGGCGCATCAAATTTCGAAACATAGGGACGATGCGCGTAACGAGAGGTTGGCAACGCTGCGGCAAGACTGCGGCTATGGGGTTGCTGCGACTATCGCGATAAAGAACGCATCGATGAGATCATTGCGCGGACTGCTCGTGCAGGTCCGGCCGCGTAAGGAAATTTGTGTGGGCTTGCAATATTGTTGAGCGTTCGGCGGTGAAAGCCGAGACAGAGTGAAAGGTCGATGAACAGGCACATCATGAGAAACGGTCAAAAGCGCATGCGGGGACGCGGCAATAATAACCACCGCAAAAGCCAAAATCCGCTAACGCGCGTTTATGAGTCAAACGGCCCCGACGTAAAAATCCGTGGCACCGCATCGCATATCGCGGAAAAATACATCCAGCTCGCGCGCGACTCGCAGAGCTCGGGTGATCCGGTCGCCGCCGAGAATTACTACCAGCATGCCGAGCATTATTTCCGCCTGATCGCCGCTGCGCAGGAGCAGTTCCGCCAGCAGAACCCCTACTACAACAATCAACAGCCGCAGCAGGGCCAGCAGGGCGGCGCGCCGCAAGGCGCGGCTGACGACAACTTCGACGACGGCGAGGACGACGGCCAGCCGTTCATGGGTCAGAACGAGCCGAGCTATGCGCCACAGCCGCAAATGCCGCAGGCGGTTCAGCAACCGCAACAGCAGCCCTACATCCCGCGTGACGCGCAGCCCTTCCCGCCACGCGATCAACAGGTCCAAAATCGTCCGCAGCACCAACAACAGCCGTACCAGCAGCCGAGCCAACAGCCCAACCAAGGCGGGCAAGAAGGCGGCCACGAGGTTGGTGGACTTCCGGCATTCATTACCGGCGGTGGCGGCGCTGGTGGACAGCCGCAGCAGAATTCGGGCCCGAATCAGAATGGCCATGATCAAGGCGATCGCGGTCAGGATCGTTTCGGAATGCACCGGCGTCGCCGGCGCCATCGCGGCGGCGGTGGTTATCGTCCCGACCGCCCCGATTTCGGCGGAGGTCAGCCCC
>JBATYN010000040.1:0-2029 GCA_049674125.1 Pseudolabrys sp.
ATGCCTTCGTAACTGACCCCTAACGGTTTGCGGAAGCATGGCCCCAATTGAGTAAATGAGCACGTCAGCCCATTGGTTGCGTCCGAGGATAAGGAGATTGCAGTGAAGAAAAGTTACGTTCGCGGGACATGGCAACGCAATCGCGCTTTCTCGCCTGCCGTGGTTACAGAAGGTGGAAAGATTGTGTGGATTGCCGGTCACACCGGCAGCAAGAATGATGATGGGAACTCGCTTGCCGGGGACTTCGATTCACAAACGCGGCAAACGTTCAAGAACATCGATAGGACCTTGAAAGAAGCTGGCGCCACGTTGAAAGATATAGTCACCATGACCGTTTTTTTGAGCGATGCACGATACACTACTCGCATGACCGAAATCCGGAGCGAAATCTTTGGTAGCGATTTTCCGGTCAGTGCCGCGATAACAGTGACGGGATTTGCCGACCCTGCAATACTTATTGAAATTCAAGGCATAGCGGTGATGCCGTGATATCCCGAGTGTCGGCGTGATGGTTTGAGAAACTGCAGCGTGCGACCTCTTTCGTTCAAGTGCTGTCGCCTCATTGCCTGAAACGAGGCTCGAAACCGCGCCGTCGAATGTCCGGTGGGCAGGACAGAGCGGACTCAGCTCGCGAGCGCGGCGATGTCCGGCTCAGACCCGAACCGACATCCGGATGCTTCGCAAATCACAGCCTGAAAAGAAGCTCCGCGTTAATGTGCGAGATGCGCTCTCTGTCGGCCTCGCTCACCGGGATGTGGTTTAGGAAGCTTAGTGCTTCCTCCATCGACCCGTAGGGATAGTCGACGGAGAACATAATCCGCTCGACGCCGATTTCGAGTAGCAGGTTGAGGAAGGTCGGCGCAAAATTAAAACCGCCGAAGCTGTAATGAACGTTCTGCCGCAAATAGTCTGCGAACGGCCTAGCGAGCTTCGTCACTTGCTGCGACAGACTCCTGTTCATTCTGGGAAGCATAAAGGGAATGGCTTCACCCATGTGGCCTATGACCACTTGCAATTTGGGGTGCCGGTCGAACACGCCGCCAAGTATCATCCGCAGCAGGTGTACTGCCGTTTCGATGTGCCAGCCCCACCCGGAACTGGCGAGAACGCCGCTGACGGCCGGCGAGAAGCCGCCATAGAGCGCATCGGCCACCGGCTTGTACGGCACCGTTGGGTGAAGATAAATCGGGACCTGAAGCGCATCCGCACATGCGAGGATAGGCGAGAAGAACACATCGTCAAGATAGCGGCCGCGCGTGTGACCGTTGATGTTCGTACCTTTGAGGCCGAGCTGGCGGACGCAACGCTCGAGTTCTTTCGCGGCTTCGTCCGGCGCCTGTATTGCCAGCGAGGCAACGCCAGCGAAGCGGGTAGGGTGCCGTTTCACTGCTTCGGCCAGGAAATCGTTTGCATCGCGGGCAGCGGCAATGGCCTCGGCGGGCTCTGACTGCTCCACGCCTGGCGAGTTGAGTGAGAGCAGCTGCATGTCGAGGCCAGCCGCATCCATTTCGGCGATGCGCTTGTCACCCAAGTCGAATAGCCGTTCCGCGACTACGACCCCGCGCGGTCCGGGATTACGGAAACGGTCCAGAAAAGCCTTGCCAGGGCCCTCGACGAATGCCGGCGTGACGAAGTGTTCTTCAACCGCGATGGTTCGCATGGTTATTCCCTGTGTGACGGCCGCTCAATGCGCGTCGCGATCGTCCGTATACCAATCCGGATTGTGTGGCTAGTGCGGGCCGTCATGCTCGCTGATTTCTGGAAAGCCCGGGCTTGTCGCAGGGGTAGGGCGGTGGGTGCCGTTGCCGGCTTTGCAAATTTAGCTGTCGCATCAGCCAGCGATGGCGGAGCCAGAATCCGCCATCAACCAGTGATCTGTCGTGATTGCGGGCTGCATGTCCGCTTTCTGGGGTAAAGCGGACATCATCCGGGCAAGCGTCAATGTCCGCTAATGACCCAAAGCGGACATTTGGCCGGACCGGCGCTATATTTACAGATACAGTCCAAGTTCGAGTTGAAAACATCGGAA
>JBATYN010000041.1:0-10691 GCA_049674125.1 Pseudolabrys sp.
AGACATGTCTGCTTTTACCCCCAAAAGCGGACATCAGGTGGAGACGGCAACAATCCACGCGTGTCACGCGCCAATGAATTGATCGAACCAGCGCCGCTTTTTGCCTTGCAACTCCGATTCTGAAGCCGTGGTCTCCCCCGACAAATTACGCTTGGCGGGGTGACCACGCGGCCGTACCCGTTGGCTTCCTCCATCGGATCGTGGAAAATGATCGCGGATGCGCAGCTACCGGCACATCGCAGGCCTCACTCTACTTGTGGCGTTCACATTGTGGGCGCTGGCGATGGTTGTTCCCGATTTCTACCGTGTGTATCAGCCTTTGGGATCATTCGGTTTTTATGCCAACAACGACGGCATCATCACGGATGTCCAGGGGCCGTTCCTGAAACAAACGGACTCCCCCGCTTTTCAAGCTGGCTTGCGTGCCGGTGACCGGCTCGATCTCGAGCAGATGCGTTGCATTCCCGTACGCACTCTGAGATGCGCGAGCGCGATGGCGGCTCTCGGAGGTTTTCGCCTCGTGACCAATCAACGGCACGCCGAACTCGTGCTGGCTGCTACTCCGAACCGACCGGCGCGTGAAGTCGACATCGTTGCAAAACAGCGGCCTTATAACGGATGGGTGCTTGTGGTTTTGCTGCTTGATCAGCTTGCATCGATGCTCGTTATTCTGGCGGCCGCATGGCTAGTCTGGTCAAGGCCAGGAATTATGACTTGGGGGTTTTTCCTCTACGTTATCTGGTTCAATCCAGGACAATCCGCGCAATATTACGCGCTCTTGCAGCTCTACTCGCCAATCGCCTTGCTTGCGCAGAATCTCGCTGGCGCTATTGCGCAGGGCGTAGGCCTAGCAGGCTTCATCTGGTTCGCGGTCAGAGCGCCAACAGACCAAACGACGCCGCGGTGGCGGCCAGTCGAACGGAATTTGCCCCTTGTCGCGATCTTCCTCGTGCTATTGCTTGCGCTGAGCTACGCGAATCTGCTGGGCTATCCTACGGAAATCATAACGAGGGCTGGAGTAATAAGCGGCCTCGTTGTCGCTGTGTGCGGGTTTATCATTCTGCTTGCGCGCCAACGCGAGCTATCGCCGCAGAACTACCAGCGCTTGCGCTGGATGATCTGGGGTTGCCTGATTGGATTGCCGGCACTCGTTTTTGCGGATGCCGGCACAACCACGACACTTCTCAACTTCCTGTGGCCCGGCTATTCCCCGCCCGAACAATTGTGGGGGCTGCTCTACCTCATCAACGGCGTACTTTGCCTCCTCGTTAGTGAGGCTATACGCAGACCCTACGTCGTGAAAGTCAGCATTCCGCTGCGTCGCGTGACCATTCTTGGCCTCCTGGTCTGTTTTCCAATTCTATACTTGCACCAGGGGATTGATCACGTTCGCGAGGGGATCAGCGAGAAAGTCACACTGCCAGCCTGGGCCTGGATCGCAATCGCAGCTTTTATTCTTTTTTTTACCTCGAAAATCCACGACACCGCCGTCCACTACTTGGACTGGCTATTTAATCGTTCCACCGCGAAAGCGGGAGAACGGCTCGGCGATGCTGTCTTGAAGGCAAAGAGTTTCGGTGAAATCGAAGCACAGCTTGTCCAGGGGGTGCATAACGCGCTTGGGCTTGCTTCAGCCAGCATCTTTCGTGAGCATGGCCATATTTTCCGGCGCACCGCCGCCGATCACACATGGGACGATGCTGCGCAGACACTCGACCCAAGGGATCCGTTGGTCCAACCGGCACATACGCATCGGCCATACGACGTTGATCCAGAAGCTGCCGAACACAATCGTCTTCCGAGTGGATTGATGCGACCAATCCTCGCCGTGCCCGTTGGGGACCGATTACGTTGCCTCGGACTCGCGCTCTACGGACCGCATGCGACCGGCAACGCGCTGAGCCATGATGAGCGCTCGATGCTGGCGGAGCTTGCCGACAAGGCGGCAAGCGCTTTCATGCAGATCAACGATGATCAGCTTCGCCGTCGAATTGCGGCTTTGGAAACTGAACTTGCGACAGTCGCTATTCGAGCCGGCGTCACTTCGGCCTCCAGCAGGGCCTCCATCGAGAGAAAGGGATGAGGTGCTTCCCGACGGCGCATGTCCGCTTTGCACCCGAAAGCGGACATGTGCAGTGCACTGCACGATGTCCGCTAAGTGCCAATAGCGGACATAGATCGGCGACTCTGGAATGTCCGCTAAGCGCCAATAGCGGACAACGACGGGCGCAATTGGAATGTCCGCTTGGCGCCAATAGCAATTATCGGGACGCGATCACCGTCGTACTAACGCATTATTCCAGCAGCGCCAGCATCGCCCTCGTGGCGATGCGATAGCCGTCAGTGCCGAGGCCAGCAATGACGCCGGTTGCCACTTTCGAGACGTAGGAGTGGTGATAGTAGGCCTCGCGCTTGTGGATGTTTGAAATGTGCAGCTCGATGATGGGACCGCTGAACATCTTCAACGCGTCGAGGATTGCAATCGATGTAAAGGTAAAGGCGGCGGGATTGACGATGATGCCGCTGCCCCCATCGATGGCGTCGTGAATCCAGTCGATCAACTGCGCTTCGCTGTTGGTCTGGCGGAATTCAATCGCGTGCCCGGCCGCCGTATCGCGGCAGATTTTCTCGACATCGGCGAGCGTCGCGTTGCCGTAAATCTCCGGCTCGCGCTTGCCCAGGCGATTCAGATTGGGCCCATTCAAGATATAGATCGGTTTCATGTGCGGAGCCTCAACCTTTGTAGCCCATAAGCCGCGGGAGCCAGAGAATCGATTCGGGGAAGATGGTGACGAGGGCGAGCACCAAAACGGCCATGACGATAAAAGGCACCGCTTCTTTCACGATCGTGCCCAAGGGCTGCTTGGTCATGTTGGCGAGAACGAACAGCAGCAGCCCATAGGGTGGCGTCAGCAGGCCGATCATGATGTTGATGACGACGACGACGCCGAAATGCACGAGATCGATGCCCAGCGCCTTGGCGGTCGGGATAAAAATCGGCACGACGACGAGAAGGATCGTGCTGCCTTCGAGCAGGCAGCCGAGAATGAACAGGATGATATTGACGACCAGCAGGAACATCGGCGCCGAGTAGTGCTGTCCGCTCATGAAGCGCGCCAGCAACGCCGGAATGTTCTCGATGGTCACGACATAATTGAAGACCAGCG
Organism: Pseudolabrys sp.; assembly: GCA_049674125.1. GTDB lineage: Bacteria > Pseudomonadota > Alphaproteobacteria > Rhizobiales > Xanthobacteraceae > Pseudolabrys. Next base: position 3,168 of record JBATYN010000041.1, read on the forward strand.
CACCCGCGATCAGCATGCCGATCGAGGTCGTGGCCTTGCCGCTGGTGAGAATGGCGTCGTAGAGCTGCCGCCATGTCACCGCGCGATAGAGCGCCGTCGAGGCAAACAGCGCGTAGAATGCCGCCGCGGCCGCGCCCTCGGTCGGCGTCATGACGCCGCCGTAGATGCCGAACAATAGGATCACCGGCAACATCAGCGCCGGGAAAGCGCGGATAGTGATCCTGGGGATCTCGCGTAGCGGAATCGGGGGCTCGACCGGATAGTTGCGGCGGCGCGCAATGACGGCATTCGCGATCATGAAGCCGATGCCGAGCATGATGCCGGGCACGAAGCCACCGAGGAACAGATACCCGATCGAGGCGTCCGAGATCAGCGCGTAAAGCACCATCGGGATCGACGGCGGGATAATCGGCCCGATAATGGCGGCAGAGGCTGTGATGGCGCCGGCATAGGCCACCGGGTAGCGTCCGTCCTTCGTCATCATGCCGATAATGATGCGGCCGATGCCGACGGCGTCGGCAATCGCGGATCCGGACATGCCAGCAAAGATCATGTTGGCGATGACGTTGACGTGGCCCAGCCCGCCGCGAAAACGGCCGACCAGCACGAGGCAGAACTGAAGCAGCCGGTCGGTCAGACTGCCGATGTTCATCAGATCGGCGGCGAGAATGAACAGCGGGATAGCCAGTAGGACGTAACTGTTGAACAGGCCGTTGAGGATTTGCTCGGCGGCGGTGCCGAGATCGAGACCCGACAGTAGGAGATAGAGAATCGAAGAGGCGATCATGGCGTGCCCGATCGGCAGGCCGAGCGCACCGAGGAGGACGATGGCGAAAATGCAGATGGCAAAGGGCGACGGCATCTCAGTCCGCAAGCTTTGCTGGATCGGTTTCAGGCGACTTCGCGCCGCGAAGCGCCCGGTAGACCAGCCAGCAATAGCGGCAGATGCAGGCGACGCTGAAAATGATGAAGACGCAGTAGAGCCAATTCATCGGCACGCGCAGCGACGCAGAGTGTTCGACTTTCATGAAGCTGACGTAACTGTAGGCCGCCGGCAGCGATACGCCGTAGAGTCCCACCAGCGCGACGCCGGTGAGCACCGTAAATACGCGCCGCGTCCGCTCCGAAACCTTCGAATAGATGATATCGAAACGGATTTCGTCGGATTCATGCAGGATGAAGGCCGCGCCCCACAACACCGTCCACAGCCAGGTCGTGATGATGACTTCTTCCGACCAGCTGATCGGCTTGCTAAGCACGTAGCGCGCGAATATCTGTACGATAAAAATCGCAAACATGACGCTGAGCAGCGCGACGGAAACGTTTTCGGCGCGCCGCCGCAGCCATCGCGCTGCGTTGAGAAGCTTTAGAGTCAAAGAATTTTCCTCGGCAATTTCAGACGCGAGTTCGGCCGGCTCGACACGCCGGACTGGCCAAACATTCGTAAATATAGAGCCGTTTACTTGATTGCGTTGATGCGTTCGAGCGCGCCCTTAGGCCAGTCATTGCCGTACTTTTCGACGTAACGCTTTTGCGCGAAGGTGCGGAACGCTTGCTGGTTGGGCTCGTAGACTTTCTTGCCTTCCTTCTTGAAATACTCGAGCACTTCGGCTTCCTGTGTTTTGAAGCGCTCGGTGTTCTCGTCCATCGCCCTGTCGGCGGCGGCCTGGAATTTCTGCTGCTGCCCGGGCTTCATTGCATCCCAGATTTTTGCGCGAATAGACATGACGTCATAAGCGATGAGGTGACGCGTCAGCACGAACTGTGTCGTCACCTCGTCGAATTTCATCAGTTTGCTGGCGACGACGGGATTATCCTGACCGTCCACGGTGCCGGTCTGCAGCGCGGTGTAGAGTTCGGCGTATGCGACCGGGGTCGGGTTGGCGCCGAGCGATTCACCGAGGAACTGCCAAAATTCGCCGGGCGGCATGCGCAGTTTGATTCCGGCCATATCGGCGGGCGTCATGATTTTCTTGTCCGGCTTCAAGTTGACGCTGCGCGAGCCGAAATAGACCGGCGTGATGATTTGGATGCCAAGCTGGTCCTTGGCCATCTTGATGAATTCGCGGCCAACGTCGCTCTTGAACGTCTTCTTCATGTGGTCGGCGTCGCGGAACAGATACGCCGAGGTCATCAGCGACCACGCCGGGATCTGCTTGGAGATGTCAGCGGGCGCGAGATTGCACATATCGAGGTTATCGCGCTGCAGCGCTACCAGCTCGGTGCCCTGCTTGAACAGCGTATTGCCCCAGTGCGGCTCGAACTCGAAGTCGTCCTTGATGGCTGCGGCGAAGGATTTATAGGCCTCCGCCCGCGGATCGGTTTCCGTGAAGGCGCTGCTGAAGCGAAGGTTCTGCTTGGCTTGGCCGAAGGCCGGAAAAGTGGCGCAGAGCGCGAGCGTCGAGGCACCCCCGGCCAGGACGAAACGGCGGCTGATCGAGGTCATGTGGTCCTCCCTTTTTATAGCGTTTCCACCCGGGAGTTAGGCGGCTTGATTACTGCTTCTCAATGGTCAAAAATCAGATCGTCGGATGATCCTGTAATAATCGGATGGTTCGTGATGGTGAGCAATAGCGGGGCGGAAACGGCGGGGGAACGGGTTTACCGGCGGCTGCGGAACGACATCGTTTCCGGCCGGCTGGCGCCCTCGGAGAAACTCAAGCTTGGCCGCCTCAAGGACGACTACGGCATTAGCATCAGCACGCTGCGCGAGCTTTTGAATCGATTGACCTCGGAAGGCCTGATCGTCGCCGAAAGCGCCCGTGGTTTCGAGGTCGCGCCGGTTTCGGCCGAAAATTTCAAAGAACTTGCAAACCTGCGCCTGCTACTCGAAGGCCATGCCTTGCAGTGGGCGTTCCAGTTCGGCGACATGGATTGGGAAGGCCGGGTCGTCGCCGCGCACCACAAACTCGCCTCCATGGAGAAGCGTACGCTGGCTGGCGATGCCCGCGGCCTCGAAGTGCTCAAGCGCTACGATTCGGAATTTCACCAGGCGCTGTTATCGGCTTGCGGCTCGCGGGCGCTTCTCGATTCGCATGCGGCGGTATTCGACAAATATGTGCGCTACTTAATGATCGCGGTGATTTTCCGCGACCGCGCCGCGCAGGAGCATCAGAAATTGCTGGAGTGCGCGCTCAAGCGCGACGCCAAAGGTGCGCAGGCGATCCTGGCAACGCACATCATGGACTGCGTCGCCTACACGCTGTCGCATACTCCATCGGGCTTGCTGGGACCGCGCGAAGAGGCGATTTCCAGGCATCAGAAATCCGCCGGCCAAGCCGCCATTCCAGTTTGAAAGTGAAAACCTCAACTCCGGCGGTGGGGTGGCCCAATCGAGGAAATCCGGCCGGGCGACGTGATCTGGTTTACGCGGGCGAGAAGCATTGGCAGGGGGCGGCGCCCACGACGGCAATGACACATATCGCCATTCGGGAAGCGCTGAATGGCAAGCCCGTCGACTGGATGGAAAAAGTCAGCGACGAACAATACCGCGCCTAATTGGCGCTAATGTCCGCTTTGGGTCAAAAGCAGACATGTGCAGCGCAAAACGGCATGTCCGCTTTAACCCCAAAAAGCGGACATCACGGTGCCTCTTGTTGATGTCCGCTAAATGCCAATAGGCGACATTAGCGCTGCAGGAAAATGTATTTGATCGCGCTACTGACGCATTCGGAGCGGCGATAATCTACGCGCGTTTGAGCGGCGGTCGCGCCGAACGCAGCAGCCTTTTGAGCGCCATCAAAGTCCGGCCGCGCCGCGTCTGTCCGCTATATGCCAGATATTGATGGACGAATGCGATCGCCATGCTTCCCTCGCCAACAGCCGACGCGACGCGCTTGACCGGGCTCAGCCGGACATCGCCACAGGCGAAGATGCCTGGTGCGCTCGTTTCGAGGAGATATGGATCGCGGCCCAGCGACCAGCGTCCGGCCTTTTTCAGATCGTCGCCGGTCAACACATAACCGCGCGCATCGCGCGCGATGTCTTCCGGCAGCCACTGCGTTTCCGCATCGGCGCCAATAAAAATGAAAAGACCACTAGACTCGTGGCGGCTGACCTCATTGCTTTCGGAATTGCGAATTTCAACTGCTGTCAGATGCGTGTCTCCGTGCACCGCATGTATTTCCGAGCTTAGCTGTACTTCGATATTGGCTTTTCCGTCGAGCTGTTCGATCAGGTATTGAGACATGCTCTTTTCCAGCGAATCACTACGGACAATCAGTGTTACCGTGCGGGCATGGTTGGCGAAAAATAATGCCGCCTGACCCGCTGAATTACCGGCGCCGACAAGATGGATATCGAGTCCGTGAGTGGCACCGACTTCACTGCGCGCGGCTCCATAATAGATGCCCTTGCCGCTGAGCCGATCGAAGCCCTCAATGGCTAGACGTCGCCAGGTCACACCAGTTGCGAGAATAAGCGTCTTGGCTTTCACGACATCGCCGCCATCCATATCGATCTGACGTGCCTTCGGATCAATGCGTTTGACCGAACGTGTGACGAGGATCTCCGCGCCTAGCCGTTTGGCTTGTTGAAGCGCGCGACTGGCAAGTTCGTCCCCTGAGACCCCATTCGGGAATCCCAGGTAGTTCTCGATCCGTGAAGAAGTCCCAGCCTGCCCACCCGGAGCCTCACGCTCAATAACAATCGTTTGCAGGCCTTCCGACGCTCCATAGACCGCCGCGGCAAGGCCGGCTGGTCCCCCTCCGATGATTGCAACATCATATTCATCGGAGCGTGCACTGGTCTGAAGGCCGAGCCGGTTTGCAACGCCGCGCACGTCCGGCTGGACGACGACCTGTCCGTCCGCAAGCAAAAGCACGGGCCCGCCACCGTCCGGTGGGCGAGGCCCGGGCCAGAGCGTTGCCAACTCCGGCGCGTCGGGAGCGAGCCAATTGAAAGAAATCTGGTTGCGGGCCAGGAATCTTCGTAGATCGCCGCTAGCAGCGTCCCAGCGGGGGCCGACTAACGTCACGCGCGGCTTGCTCGGTTCGGCAGCGATGCTCTGGAGTCCCCCGAGGCGCTCGCGTGCAAGCGTGCTCACCTTTTCGGAGAAATCCTTCGATGCTGCCGCAATGGTGTAATATTCCTGCACATCGATCCGCATCACCCGTGACGGTTCTACGGCCCGATAGCCTCCCGGAAATGGCGTGCCGAGGACAATGGGCACCTCTCCGAAAATTGCACCGGGGTTGCGCCAGCCCAGCCGGCGTTCAACTCCGTCATACGTTTTGATCACTTCAAACTTGCCGGTCAAAACGGCAAAAAGTGCGCGCTCTCCGCCCTCGTGAACGGCGAATTCGCCGGGGTTGAGTTGAATGTCCGCGGACGTCCGAGCAAGACGTTCGAGCTCTGCCGGCGCAAGAGAGGAAAACACGGAAATCGCCCCGATATCATCAACTGTCAACATGATGTTCTCGAACCCATCCTTCGCGCCCGCCCTGTTGATCGCGAATCTTGAATGCACACTAGTTCGCCCGGGCCTGCGGGACTACCCTGATGCGCAGTGGCTTCCAACCGCAGGCCGAGGCCGGCGTCTTACACGCGCGTTGGCTATGACCGCTACGTGAATTTGATTTCGACGACTGCGAGATACTAACTGGCTGGAGATCCGGCCAATAATCACGATCATGTCCGCTTTGGGTCACTAGCAGACATTTGCAGTGCAAATCGCCATGTCCGCTTTGCCGCCGAAAGCGGACATATGCAGTGCACCAGCCAATGTCCGCTAAGTGTCAGAAGTGGAATTATTTCAGTGTCGGCGCGCGCTGCAAGAACGGGCCACCTTCGTAGAGAGGGGTCAGCCAGAGGGTAGATTATCGGTCTTTCGTCTGCATGAACCGCCGGAGTGCGGCCAGCCATTTGGCGAAGCCCTCATTCTCAAAGTGTTTAGTCCAGTGGTCATATTCCTCGGCAGCGCAGTCGAAGGTTGCCCACCACTCAACGAAGGACTTGTTGCTCTCAACAATCGACGCGACGCGAATTGTCGCGATGTAATTGCGCACTGGAAAGGGTGACGGGTCGCAAAGTGCGTACGTGTAGGAGCGATCAATGTCGGAATGGGCGAGCAAGATTTGGCGAATGACCTTGTCCCGCACGGTGACGCGCCGGACAGCCCCCACCTGATCGGCGGCCTTGCCGCCTTCGATGATGGTCTCGCTTTCAACGCCAGCCCAAGCGTAATGATCAAATGGGCGTATTACAGTCCACACTCCTTCGGCGGAGCTATCAATCGCGATGCTGTAATAAGATTTTGCCATCGCTTTGTTCCCTTCCAATCCGTCGGGCGTGTCGCACCCGGCAGTAAGGAAATGGTGGCAATGTTGGGTGCGAACCACCCGATTTCTGAAAAACGAGAATTCGGCGGACCTCGCAGCATTTGAAATTGCAGCTATGGCGATCGAGCGCCCGGCGACCGGCTAATCTTGGGACTGTGTTGGTGTCGAAAGTCACCAAGTAGCTTGAAGCAAAATGATACCGCGCGCGACGGCACCGTGCAGCGCCTTATTCCATCAATTAAATGGGAAGAATGACAAACCAATGTGAATTGCCGACTCGTGTTGCGATCACAATGTTCTGCCCTGCTACCTGCAACGGGGGACGTAAACGAAAGGTGTCTACATGACCTCGAACAAAGTAATACTTCTTTTCTCAGCGGTTATTGCTGCGGCCGCCTTATTAGCCAGTCCGGCACTTGCCGCCAGCAAAACCCACAAAGCAAAGATGACGTATTCCAACGCGTATGCTTTCCAACCCCAACAAGCGCGTGAATTGGTTGGATGGGAGGGACAGTATCTCGGCACAGATCCGGACCCGAACATCCGTTTTCAGTTGCTGCGCGACCAAAGTCTGGGCGGCAATTAATCCCACGTTAAGCTAGCCGCGAGATGGGGAAGCCGCCTAAGTCGGCGGCTTCCCTCTGTACCGCGCATCGAGTGACAATCGGCGCTTTGGGTTAGGCCTTTTTCTCGCGCTCCATCTCAATCAGCATTGCGCGCGCCTGAGTGACAGGCGAGTTAGATGATTTCAGTTGCGACATTTTTTGCCGCCCATCGGGTGTAATAACCGTAAGTAAGCCGCCGAAGGCCGAATATATGCAGGAAATTTTCCTTCCCAACTCGTCCGAATAAAACGAGATTTCATTTTGCATAGGCAACACTCTAGGAGTTAGCCAATGCGCCGGAAAGTCCTTAAGCGCCGATGAAAGCGATGCCGTTTTGTGCCAGAAGCGAACATCGCATCACTCGATTACTTCATCGGCGCGCTGCTGCAGAATCAATGGCACCGTTAGACCGAGCGCCTTGGCCGTCTTTAGGTTGATGACCATCTCGTACTTGGTGGGGGTCTGCACAGGCAGATCAGCAGGTTTTTCGCCCTTGAGGATGCGATCGACATAGCTCGCCGCCCGGCGGTAGTTGTCGATCAGATCGGGCCCATAGGAGATCAGGCCGCCGCTGGTGACGAAAAAACGTTCCCAGTACATCGCCGGGAGCTTGTGCCGTGCCGCCAGCGTGATGATCAGAT
>JBATYN010000042.1:0-5747 GCA_049674125.1 Pseudolabrys sp.
AGGTACAGGGTCGCGTCGTTTGGCAGAACGAAAACCTCGATGATTTCGTGCTGCTGCGTTCGGATGCCACCCCTACTTACATGTTGGCCGTGGTCGTTGACGATCACGATATGGGAGTCACGCACATCATCCGCGGGGACGATCACCTCAACAACGGGGCACGCCAGACCCAAATCTACCAGGCCCTTGGCTGGAAGGTCCCCGTCATGGCGCATATTCCTCTCATCCACGGGCCGGACGGCTCCAAACTTTCAAAGCGCCACGGCGCACTCGGCATCGATGCCTATCGCGCCATGGGCTATTTGCCTGCAGCGATGCGGAACTATTTGGTTCGCCTTGGCTGGGCGCACGGCGACCAGGAGATTTTTACAACGGAGGAGATGATTGCGGCCTTCGACCTCGCGCAAATCGGGCGTTCGCCTGCACGCTTCGACTTCACAAAGCTTGAGAGCCTCAATGGTCACTACATTCGTTCAAGTGACGACGCCGATCTGATCGCCGCCATCGAGCAATTGCTGCCGCATATTGCCGGCGGACAGGAACTCGCCAGCAAAATGACGCCGGCGTTACGCGCCAAACTACTGGCAGCCATGCCTGGACTGAAGGAGCGCGCTAAGACTTTGGTCGAGTTGTTCGATGCCTCACGTTTCCTGTGGACGAGCCGTCCGCTGGATATCAATGAGCAGGCCAAGGCCCTGCTCACTGACGACGCTAAAACGCTCATCGGTGCCCTTCTGCCCGAGCTGGAGGCGGTCAGCGATTGGAACGCAAGTACCGCCGAGGCCGTTGTTCGCCCTTACGCCGAACGGGCCGGCCTTAAGCTTGGCGCCGTGGCACAGCCGCTACGAGCCGCCCTCACGGGACGCACGACATCGCCCCCGATATTTGACGTGCTCGCGGTCCTGGGAAGGGACGAGAGCCTGGCGCGGCTGCGGGACCAGGCCACAACGTAAGTTTCATGGCAGGCAAAGGGCGTGGCGCCTATATGCAAGCCAGACAACAGGCCACGCTATCTTGCAGTGCACACATGAATGGGATACCCAAAAAGCGGCCGGAATCCCTAGCGCCGACATTGGCATAAAGCCTGCCCGGCTGAACCTTTGCACGCGCACCGCTCGCGGCCAATTGAGGGCTCGACCATGGACGCCAAGACCAACGCCAAGAAAACCGGCACCCTGACGGTCGGCAACAACAACTGGGACATGCCGGTCTATCCGGGCACAATTGGCCCCGACGTCGTCGACATCTCAAAGCTCTATGGCCAGAGCGGGATGTTTACCTATGACCCTGGGTTCACGTCGACCGCGAGTTGCGAATCCAAGATTACGTATATCGACGGCGATGAAGGGATCTTGCTCTATCGTGGTTACCCGATTGAGCAGCTCGCCGAACACGGCGACTTCCTCGAAACCTGCTACCTGCTGCTTTACGGCGAATTACCGACCACCGCACAGAAGGCCGACTTCGATTATCGCGTGAGCCGTCACACGATGGTCCACGAGCAAATGAGCCGGTTCTTTCAAGGTTTCCGGCGCGACGCTCATCCAATGGCAGTTATGACGGGATGCGTCGGCGCGCTGTCCGCATTCTATCACGACTCTACGGATATCTCCGATCCGCATCAGCGGATGATCGCGTCGATCCGTATGATCGCGAAAGTTCCGACACTGGCCGCCATGGCTTACAAATATTCGATCGGCCAGCCGTTCGTATATCCGAAGAACGAGCTCGACTACGCCTCCAACTTTTTGCGCATGTGTTATGCGGTGCCGACCGAGGAATACAAGCCAAACCCGGTTTTGGCGCGGGCGATGGACCGTATCTTCATCCTACACGCCGACCACGAGCAGAACGCGTCAACCTCGACCGTGCGACTTGCCGGCTCTTCGGGCGCCAACCCTTTCGCCTGTATCGCGGCCGGCTGCGCTTGTTTGTGGGGTCCGGCGCATGGTGGCGCGAATGAAGCCGCGCTCAACATGCTGCGCGAGATCGGTTCTGTCGATCGCATTCCTGAATTCATCAAGAGAGCAAAAGATAAAAACGATTCCTACCGCCTGATGGGATTTGGTCACCGCGTCTACAAGAATTATGACCCGCGCGCTAAAATCATGCAGAAGACGTGTCACGAGGTGCTGACTGAACTTGGCATCAAGGACGATCCCCTGCTTGATGTCGCCCTGGAACTCGAGAAGATCGCGCTCCATGACGAATATTTCATTGAGAAGAAGCTCTATCCGAACATCGACTTCTATTCGGGCATTACACTCAAGGCGATGGGTTTCCCCACAACAATGTTCACCGTGTTGTTCGCCGTGGCGCGCACGGTCGGATGGATTGCGCAGTGGAAGGAAATGATCGAGGACCCGCATCAAAAAATCGGCCGGCCTCGCCAGCTCTACACGGGTGCCACGCGCCGCGACTATGCGCCGATCTCACGACGGAAATAATCTGCGCTAGCTAATTTTGCCGTTGGATTTGCCGTTAAGCTTTGGTGCGCTCGCACCATCATAAGCCCATTGCACATAGATGCCGGCCCACGTGAAGCCGCCGCCAAATGCTGCGAGCACCAACCGATTGCCGCGTTTTAATTTCGGCTCATAGTCCCACAAGCAGAGCGGAATGGTAGCGTTGGTGGTGTTGCCATATTTTTGAATTGTCACCATCACCTTGTCCATCGGCAGACCCATGCGTTCCGCAGTCGACTCGATGATGCGCTTGTTTGCCTGGTGGGGCACAAGCCAGTCGATCATGTCGGCGCGCAAATTGTTACGCGACATGATCTCGCCTGCTACTTCCGCCATCTTGGCAATGGCGAATTTATAGACCGCCGCGCCTTCCTGGTGGACGTAATGCAATCGCTTGGCGACCGTTTCCGCGGTCGGTGGCATGCGGCTGCCACCCGCCTTCTGATGCAAATGAATCATTCCCGAACCGTCGGAGCGGATCAGTGCATCCATAATGCCGTAACCACTCTCATCCGGCTCAAGGAGCACCGCGCCGGCGGCGTCACCAAACAGCACGCAGGTCGCGCGATCGGTGTAATCAATGATTGAGGACATCTTGTCGGCGCCAACAACAACGACCTTGCGCGCCGTACCGTTGGCAATGAATTGCGCGGCGATCGTGAGCGAGTAGAGAAAGCCCGAGCAGGCTGCCTGCACATCAAAGCTGCCAACATTATTTACCCCAACCATGTCGCAGATCAGGTTGGCGGTCGAAGGAAACTGCATGTCCGGCGTGGTCGTCGCACAGATCAGCAAGTCAACGTCTTGCGGCTTTGTACCGGTCTTTTGCAGCAGCCCACGCACCGCCTCTGCCGCCATATGCGCCGTACCCAGGCCCTCGCCTTTCAGGATGTGGCGTTCCTTGATGCCCGTGCGCTCGGTAATCCAAGCGTCGCTGGTGTCGACCAGACGTGCCAGTTCTGCGTTGGTGAGCAGATCGGGCGGCAGGTAGCCGTGGACAGCAGTGATAGAAGCGCGCGGGGAAAGGGTCAAAGGCCGGAGTCCAGTTTCAGCAATGACATACGCCTATCCGTCAGGCCCGGGCAAGTTGCGTATTAAGGTGCCGCAGGTAGCACAAATTCATGCCTTTGTTGGCTTCGGCGGCCTACACATTCGACCACACAAACGGCTGCACGATCGCTCGGGATGGATTTTCCAATTTCCAAGACCGCGTCCAAGCGGGCGAATGCGTCGATTTGCCGGCGGCGCTCCGGTGTCTCGGCCAGCAGTGGCAACAGCGCCTCGGTAAGGTTCTCGGTGGTGCAATCCCGCTGAAGGAACTCGGGGACAACGATTTCGTCGAGCACAAGATTAGTAAGGATAGCCGACGGCACGGTGAGAAGAGCGCGGGCCGCTATCGCTTCCACGAAGGAAACTTTGTACGCGGCCACCATCGGAACTCCCGCAAGCGCCAATTCGAGAGTCGATGTGCCGGATTTCGTTAACGCGGCGCGGGCCGTGCGAAGGGCCTCATACTTTTCGCGAGCATCGGTTATCACACGCGCCGGTACCCGCCACGAAGCAACAGCCGCCCGAACCGTATCGGCAAGACGCGGCACCGCGGGTACCACCACCTCAATCGGACCAAACTGCTCAGCGACGGCTGCAACCGCCGAACCGAATACGGGCGCCAAGCGGCGAATTTCTCCCGTGCGGCTGCCCGGCAAAACCAACAGCAACGGGGGATTAGCCAGACGCAGACGTTTTTCGAGATCATTTGGACGCAGATCGCTCAAATGCTCGATCAATGGATGTCCGACATAGCTGCAAGGTGGTCCGCCAAGTTCTCCCATAATCTTGGGTTCGAATGGGAACAGCGCGAGCACCCTATCCACATATGCGCGCATCGCAGGCGCACGACCCGGCCGCCAGGCCCAGACCGATGGGCAGACGTAGTCAACAATCGGGATATCGCTCGTTCGGGCACGGACACGTCGCGCCACACGATGGGTAAATTCCGGACTATCAATGATGACCAGGACATCCGGCTTGGCGGCGATAACGGCATCGGCTGCTTCGCGGATGCGGCGAAATATTTTTGGCAAGCTCGCTGGAATTGCCGAAAATCCGATCACCGCGAGATCGCCGAGAGGAAAAAGACTCGCCACCCCCTCCGCCGCCATAAGCGCGCCGCCGACACAGGAGAACTGAGCGTGCCCTTGTGTGTGCCGCCTGATGGCAGCGATCAATGCAGCACCTAGCCGATCGCCGGACTCTTCGCCGGCCACCAGAAAGACGTGCGGGGTCATTGCTCGTTTCCACCCGGTACGCCGACAACAAAGATGCCGGCCCGGTCGGCCTCGCTTACCACGCGCTCCGGTTCAGCGATCACGGTCGTGCCGCTCACCACTGCGATGCCGGCGAGTCTCGCCCGCACAACGCCACCCACAGTTTTGGGACCAATTGACGGTAAATCAAAACGGTTGTCTTGCCCTGGTTTTGCCGCCTTCACTAGCACGCCTATACCCTCCGGAGCGCCAATCCGGCCAGCGGCGCGCAACTCAGCGACACGCGCCAACATCTGGTCCGTGCCTTCCACGGCCTCCACGGCCAGCACATGCCTACCAGCGACCACGACAGCTTGCCCGATATCAAACACACCGCTGGCACGCAAAAAATCGAAACCGAAAGCGATATCTTGTCGATGCCGCTCGGACACATCAATGCGTCCAAGAGCGCCTTCGGAGACAAGAATTTCTGGCGCCACCTCGTGTGCCCCAACCAAGTGAAACCCCTGGTCTTCAACCATCTTGCTTACGCCTGACAGCAAATGGTTATCGCCACCGCGATACGCAGCCATGATGCGGGGCAACAACGTCAGCGCCTTGATGTCGGGGCGAAGATTCCACAACGTCGGCCGTATCAACGAACCAATAAACACTACTTCGCGGCACCCCGCCGCGCGTGCCATTCGTGTAAACGCGCCGAGCTGGCCCACGCGAAGCCAGTGATGCGGATAACGCGCAACCAATGTTGGATCGGCGTGCCCACGAAGCGCGAATACCACGACAGGGCGTCCGCGCTTTGAAACAGATTCGGCAACTGTCAGCGGCAGTGTGCCGCCGCCGCATATAAGCGCGAGTGGGCCATTCTGGCTCGCGGCGGCGGCTGCACTCATATCTCTTCGTCCGCCTCACCGCGATTAATGGCCATCGTAAAAGGTCGCTTTCCAGCACGGATGAAGTCGATGATTTTGCCAACGAGCGGGTCCGACTCATACTCTGTCGCAACCTGGTCGACGCG
>JBATYN010000043.1:0-2024 GCA_049674125.1 Pseudolabrys sp.
GGCACGAAGCCTCGGGACCGGCCCGAAGAAATGGAGCCCCATATTATATGCCGCTGCGCTTGGTTCACTTCGGCACGTTCGACGCCCCAACCATTGCCCAACCCCTCCAGGAATTCGCCGGGCGCTCCTCTTTGCGTGGGGGGAATCACCGCGCCAAAAGGAACCTATGCTCGCGCGGCCGATAGCCCGGCGGCGCTGGTGGTGCCCCTTGAGCAAGCAGCCCGGATCGACTGTAGCCCGGATGAGCGAAGCGATATCCGGGACTGAGCCTGTTTTGAAGTCTGAGCCTGTTTTGGCAACCCGCATGTCGCTGCGCTCATGCGGGCTACGGTCGCTGCGAGGACGGCGCTGAGGGCCAAAGCGAAAGCTGTCATCCGCATGAAATTGCTCTCCTACATGCGCTCTATGTCTCTTGGGTAGCGTCTCAGTTTCGCCAAGCGCCGGCCCGGCAACTTCCCGGGTCAACGCAGGAGCGATGGAATCCTAATCCGTCTCCGTCTCGTATCTGATCGTCGATTTCACGATCCTCGCTTTGCCGGCCCGATCGAAGCGGAGGACGACCGTGCGCGTCGCCGTGATCGAAGCGCCTTCTCCGTCGATCATAGTGTCAATGGTCACCACGAGCGAGCCATCGTTCTTCCACTCGCTCGCTTCCTTCCAGTTAATATTGGCGTAATGCGGAAATTTTTTGCCGTGAAATTTCTTATCGTGCTTGAGCTTCTCCGGGATGCTCGCCGCGGGCAGGTCAAGCTCGATCTTCCGAAACGTATCTGCGTTTCGAAAATAAAAATCCACGATCTGAGCCGGATGTCCCAACCTTGTCATCAAGGCGAACCGCTTCGAATCGGGCGCCCAGAGCACGTGCCAATAAGTCTGACTCGAACCTTCCTCGCCGATCCGCTGCAACTTTTTCCCGGATTTCCTGTCGATCAGGTCGATGGTGTGCAGGTCCTCTCCGTAGGATGTGAGAAAGGCAAATTCCCCATCCGGTGAGGGCCATTCGCTGTCTTTTGCCGTATCGACCACGGATGCACTCGGCGAAGCAATCGGTCCCTGGGCGCAGGCCGTCGCCGCAAACGCGGCCAAGCTGGCCAAGCTGGCCAAGCAGAGCAATAGCCGAATGACTATCTGCATTTGCGTCGCTCCTCTGAGACCCTGCCGCGGGCCCTGAAGGTCCCTGCAAGATCTTTTCCGGCATATCTGCCCGATTGAATCGCGGTCCTAGTGTCCTGATCGACAAATCATTTACATTCTCGCGACGGTGACGCAAGGGAGGCGAGAATGGCGAAGGGTCGTGCGGTGGCGATCGTACTGGAAGCCGGTGAGAAGAGCGAATTGACGGCTCTGACGCGCAAGCACGGCGCGCCGCAGGCATTGGCGGAGCGGGCGCGCATCGTTCTGGCTGCGGCCGCGGGGCTCAACAACAAGGAGATCGCAGGCAAGGTGGGTGTCTGTGCCGCAACTGCTGGCACATGGCGCAATCGCTTCGCGGAGAGCCGGATGGACGGTCTCTACGACGAGCCGCGTCCTGGTGCGCCGCGCGCGATCGGCGACGATGAGATCGCGACCACAATCCGCAAGACGCTGGAAACGCGTCCGAAAGGCGCGACGCATTGGAGCTTGAGGAGCATGGCTAAGGAGATCGGCCACGCGCCCTCGACCGTGCACCGCATCTGGAGCGCCTTCGGGTTGCAGCCGCACCGCGTCGAGACCTTCAAGCTCTCCTCTGATCCGTTGTTCGTGGAGAAGGTCCGTGACATCGTCGGACTTTACTTGTCGCCACCGGAACGCGCCGTTGTGCTGTGTGTCGACGAGAAATCCCAGGTGCAGGCGCTCGACCGCACGCAGCCGCTGCTGCCGCTGCGGCCCGGCCAAGTCGAACGGCGCACGCATGACTACAAGCGGCACGGAACGACATCTCTGTTTGCGGCACTCGATGTGAAGGCCGGCACCGTCGTCGGCAAATGCATGTCCCGGCACCGCGCGACGGAGTTCCGCAAGTTCCTTGACGAGGTCGAGCGCAA
>JBATYN010000044.1:0-4375 GCA_049674125.1 Pseudolabrys sp.
AGGATGCGCGCGTGGCCGCATCCGCTGTCGTTGGCGCATTGCTTGAAGGACTGGTGGGACCGCTAGCGCCAGCCTCCGGCAACGTTCGGGAGTCCGTACAGACGATTGCGCTGTTCGCCTTGCGCGCAGTTGGCGTGGGCGATGCCCGCGCGCGGGGCCTCGTTGCGCAGTGCGTGCTGCCGTAAGCCCGATTAGTGGGCGGTGAGGGCCGGCAGGTCGTGAAGCGACAGGTTCACGACTTTCACGCCGAGTTCGCCGCTATCGTCGGAAACCAGGAAGCCAAGTTCTGCGCACATTTGCAGCATCGTGGCGTTGTCCGCCAACACCTGTCCATGGACGGTGGCAAGGTCCTTCTCCTGGGCGTAGGCGATCATGTGCTTCATCAAGAGCCAGCCAAGCCCACGACCTTTGAGATGCGAGCGCACCAGGATGGCGAATTCACCGCCTTCGCCGATGGGGTCATCGTGCAGGCGCACCACGCCTAACATGCGGCCGCTCTGCTCAGCGATCGCGATGAAGGCCATGGCGTGTTCGGGATCGTAGTGAATGAGCTTTTCGATGACGTCATGGCTGACCTCGCGCATGGGGATAAAGAAGCGCAGACGCAGGTCATCAGGTGTGACCTCGTCAAGAAAATCGGGATAAAGCGCGGCGTCCTCCGGATTAAGCTGCCGGATCAGGACCTTTTCGCCACCGAGCAATGTGACGTGGCGTTCGACCATTTCCGTTCCCGCATTCTCTGCTCGTCCCCGCGCAAGCGGGGACCCAGTTCCGTGCAAATGCAATTTTTCGCTTGCTGGATTCCCGCTTACGCGGGAATGAGCGGATTGTCCTCAATGCGACATCAGCACCGGCACAGTCATCGCCTCGAGCAGACCGCGCGTGGCGCCGCCAAGCACGAATTCGCGGAGCCGCGAATGGCCGTAGCCTCCCATCACGATCACGTCGGCAGATGAATCTGCCGCGTAAGAGAGAATAGTGGATGGCACGTCCGTATCAGGCGAGGTAATCCGCTTGACATCGATCTTCAAGCCGTGGCGCGCGAGATGTTGGCCGAGATCGGCACCGGGAACTTCATCCGTCTTGCCGGGCTTGTCGGAGATGATGACAATTTCGACCTGCTTTGCCTTTTTCAGAATTGGCATCGCGTCAGCAATGGCGCGGGCAGCGGTGCGGCTTCCGTCCCAGCAAACCATGATGCGGCCGAGTTTTGCGTCGCCTTTATGGATGAAGGGCACAAAGATGACCGGCCGGCCGGATGCGAACAATACGCCTTCATCGACGACTTCGTCGGGCAGCGACTTTTGCCGGTTTGGTTGCCCGACGACGATAAGGTCGAAGCGGCGGCCGAGGCGGCCAATCTCGTCGGCGGCACCGGAAATGCTGGTGCTGATCGTGCGGGTTTCCGCCGAAACGCCTGTGCGTTTAGAGGCCTGTTCAAATCGGGCGACCGCTGCGCGCGCTTTCTTGTCGGATTCAACGCGCTGGCTTTCGATGACTTCCGGCGGAATGCCGCCCATCACCGTGCCCGGGATCACCGGCTCGTACGAGACGGCAATGCCCAGCACGTGCGCCTCGAAGATCTCAGCCAGCGAAATCGCGTAGTCACCCGCAGGATCCTGCGCGCCGAGCCCCAGATTGACGATAAGGTCCTTGATCATGATGCAGATCTCCAAACCGAGCGCTCGCACTCGACAGTGTCACGATGCCAGTCGCCCGCGATCGCGGCTTTGACCAAAATCAAATGTCCGCCGTGCTGGGATTGCTCCTGTTTTGCTTTAATCGCGCAGTCATTTTACTTTTTTTTGCCGTCCGGGCCGAATTGGCTGAGATAGGCCCATAGGTCGCCGGCCTCCTTTTCATTCTTGATGCCGGGGAAGATCATCTTGGTATTCGGAATTTTGGCGCGTGGGTCCTTGATGTAGTCCTTGAAGGTGGCTTCGCTCCAGGTGAGGCCCGAATTCTTGTTGGCGTCGGTATAGTTGAAGTCGGGCGCGGTGCCGGAATGGCGGCCGTCGAGGCCATTGAGCTCGGGGCCCACTTTGTTCTTCGCGCCTTCGCCAATCGAATGGCAGGGGAAGCACTTCTTGAAGGACTGCTCACCGGCAGCAACGTCCTGCGCCTGCGCGACCTGAATCATCGCGGCCATTGTCACGGCCGCCGCAAGTACCGATTTCATTATTCCACTCCCGTTATGACGTCGATAACCGCCCCGACCCCTAACGCTCGCGGCCCGGCGCGGTTTCCGTTGGGTTTTGCCAGCCCTATGTGTAAGCCGTCAAATGGCTGGTATCGTGGCCGGTACCGTGGCGGGTATCGTGGTTTCGCCAAATGGTGGAGTTGGGAATGTCAGTGCGGATGCCGGAACCGGACAGTGCGGTCCTGGACCGTCGCGAACGGATCGTCGCCGCGTTGCGGACCATCGTTCCCGGTGAGGGCGTGATCGCAGCCGAGCGCGAGTTGCGCCCTTATGAGAGCGACGGCCTGACGGCCTACCGCCAGCTGCCGATGGTGGTGGTGCTGCCCGAGACGACCCAGCAAGTCTCGGAAATCCTGCGCTATTGCCATGGCGAGGGCATCAAGGTTGTGCCGCGCGGGGCGGGCACCTCGCTATCCGGCGGGGCATTGCCGCTCGCAGATGGCGTGCTGCTCGGTATGGCCAAGTTCAACAAAATTCTCGAGATCGATTTTGCGAACCGCGTTGCCGTGGTCGAGCCGGGCGTGACCAATCTCGCGGTGAGCAATGCCGTGGCGCACGCCGGCTTTTATTATGCGCCCGATCCATCCTCGCAGATCGCGTGCACGATCGGCGGCAATGTGGCGGAGAATTCCGGCGGTGTGCATTGCCTGAAGTACGGCATGACCACCAACAACGTGCTCGGCTGCGAAATCGTGCTGATCACCGGCGAGGTGCTTCGTATCGGTGGCAAGCATCTCGACGCGTCGGGATATGATTTGCTCGGGCTGATTACCGGATCGGAAGGTCTACTCGGCGTAGTTACCGAGGTGACCGTGCGCATTTTGAAGAAGCCGGAGACGGCGCGTGCCCTGCTCGTCGGCTTTCCGTCGTCGGAGGATGCCGGCGAATGCGTCTCGCGCATCATCGGCGCCGGGATCATTCCTGGCGGCATGGAAATCATGGATGGCCCCGCCATCGCGGCGGTGGAAGCCTTCGTTCATGCCGGCTACCCGCTCGACGTTGAGGCGCTGCTGATCGTCGAGCTCGACGGGCCCGCCGCTGAAGTCGATCACCTGATCGAACGCGTCGACAAGATCGCGTACGAATGCCGCGCGGTGTCCTGCAAGACCTCGCGCTCGGAAGAGGAAAGGCTGCTGTTCTGGGCTGGCCGCAAGGCGGCGTTCCCCGCGGTCGGGCGCATCTCGCCCGACTATTATTGCATGGACGGCACCATCCCGCGGGCGCAGCTGCCGCTGGTGCTCAAGCGCATGAAGGAAATGTCGGCGAAATACGGCTTGCGTGTCGCCAATGTGTTTCACGCCGGCGATGGCAACCTGCACCCGCTCATTCTCTACGACGCCAATGTTCCGGGCGAGCTGGAGAAAACGGAGGAATTCGGTGCCGAAATCCTCAAGCTTTGCGTCGAGGTCGGCGGAGTCTTGACCGGTGAGCATGGTGTGGGCGTTGAGAAACGCGATTTGATGCCGGTCATGTTCTCCGAGATCGATCTCAATCAGCAGCAGCGTGTGAAGTGCGCCTTCGACGCCAAAGGCCTGCTCAACCCCGGCAAGGTGTTCCCGCAACTTCACCGCTGCGCCGAGCTGGGCAGGCTACACGTCCACGCCGGCAAGCTGCCGTTCCCGGATATTCCGAGGTTTTAGATGCGAAAAAATCCGTCATTCCGGGGCGCGAGCGCAGCGAGCGAACCCGGAATCCAGATACGAGCACTGAGTGTGTTTCTGGATTCCGGGTCCGGCACTGCGCGCCGTCCTGAAATGACCGAATGGGTGCGGTAATGCGTTTTGGTCTGTTCTGTTCGCCCAAAGCCGATATTCCAGGCTTCGGCCCCGAGACCGGCCGCGGTTTTTTTGAGTATCTCGATTTCAATGTCGAGGCAGAGACGCTTGGTTTTCATTCAAGCTTCTCGGTCGAACATCATTTCAGCGGCTGGAACCAGGTCTCTTCGACGTTGATGTTGCTCGCGGCGCTCGCGATGCGAACGACGACGCTCAGGCTTGGCACTGCCGTCATCGTGCCGCCGTGGCACAATCCGGTTCTGCTCGCGGAGGAAGCGGCGACGCTCGATCTGCTGTCCGGTGGCCGGCTCGATCTTGGCATTGGCAAGGGATATCGCCACAGCGAGTTCAAGGGTTTCCAGATTGCGCCGGAGGAGGCCGAGGCGCGCTTCGAGGAAGC
>JBATYN010000045.1:0-6878 GCA_049674125.1 Pseudolabrys sp.
GTTAGGATTATAGTCCGTGTAGGATTAAAGTCAACAGCTCAATCGAACAGCCCAAGTCGGATATATCCGACTTGGGCCACTGAGGACTTGTCCGATCGTGTGGCCATCCTTCGAGACGCTACGCTGCGCGTGGCGCCTCAGAATGAGGCGGATCGAAGCTGCGGCGTCAGCACGCTTAATTCATTCTGCCGAAGCGGTCATCGAGGGCGTAGCCAGCCCCGCGCACAGTGCGGATCGGGTCAGGCACCTGGCCGCGGTTGATCGCCTTGCGCAGCCGGCCGACATGCACATCGACCGTGCGTTCGTCGATGTAGATATCCGAACCCCAGACCCCGTCGAGCAATTGCTCGCGGGAAAATACGCGGCCCGGACGCTCCATCAAAAATTCCAGCAGGCGGTATTCGGTCGGTCCCAGATCGACAGCACGGCCGCTGCGCGACACTCTTTTTTTCTCGCGGTCCAGTTCGATGTCGCCGATGCTGAGCACAGTCGCGACCCGATCCGGATTGGCGCGGCGCAGCAGCGCCCGCACGCGCGCCAGCAATTCCGGCACCGAGAATGGCTTGACGATGTAATCATCGGCGCCGGTGGCGAGCCCGCGCACCTTTTCACTTTCCTCGCCACGCGCGGTCAGCATGATGATCGGCAGCTGCCGCGTTTCGGGGCGCGCGCGCAGGCGGCGGCACAACTCGATGCCCGACAATCCTGGCAACATCCAGTCGAGCACCACGAGATCCGGCGTAGCTTCCTTCAAACGCGTGTCCGCTTCATCCCCGCGGGCCGAAGTCTCGACCTCGTAGCCTTCCGCCTCAAGGTTGTAACGGAGCAGCATGGTGAGCGGCTCCTCGTCCTCTACGATCAGTATGCGTGCGTTCATGCGAAGCCCTTCTATCTCTCGCCCGCGCGCAGGGCGGCAATGGTCGTCGTATCACCCTTCGGCCGCTGATCGGCGATCGGGCGGCCTTCGATAATGTAATGGACCGTTTCGGCGATGTTAGTGGCGTGATCGCCCATGCGTTCGATGTTCTTGGCGCAGAACATCAGATGGATGCAGAAGGTGATATTGCGTGGATCTTCCATCATATACGTGAGCAGCTCGCGGAAAACCGACGTACAGACCGCGTCGATTTCTTCGTCGCCCCGCCACACCGCCATGGCTTTCGTCACGTCGCGGCGGCCATAGGAGTCGAGCACCAGCTTCATCTGTTGCAGCACAAGATCGGTCATGTGCTCAACGCCGCGGATAAGCTTGGGTGGCGGAAATTCGCCGTTGAGCGCCATCACGCGCTTGGCGATATTCTTGGCGAGATCGCCAATGCGCTCGAGATCATTGGCGAGACGGAGGGCCCCGACGACTTCGCGCAGATCGACCGCCATAGGCTGGCGCCGGGCGATGGTGAGCACCGCCCTTTCTTCGATCTCGCGCTGCAGGGCGTCGATATTGGCATCGGCGGCGGTGACCCGCTGGGCCAGGGTGGTGTCGCGTTTGGCAAGCGCATCGACCGAATCCGCGACCTGTTTTTCCGCAAGACCACCCATCTCCGCGACCATACGTGCAAGATCCTGCAGGTCGGCATCGAAGGCCTTCGCCGTGTGGTCGGTCATTGTCATCATTTTTCAATCTCTACGTTCGCGCTATCCAAAGCGGCCAGTGATGTAATCCTGCGTGCGCCGATCGGTTGGCGTTGTGAAGATGCGGGTCGTTTCGCCGAACTCGACCAGTTCGCCGAGATACATGAAGGCCGTGAAGTCCGAAACGCGCGCGGCCTGCTGCATGTTGTGAGTGACGATTGCGATCGTGTAGTCGTCTTTGAGCTCGTCGATAAGCTCCTCGATCTTTGCGGTGGATATCGGATCGAGCGCTGAACACGGCTCATCGAACAGGATGATCTCAGGGCGAACTGCCACCGTGCGAGCGATGCACAGCCGCTGCTGCTGACCGCCGGAAAGCGATAGTCCGTTGGCGCCGAGCTTATCTTTGACCTCGTCCCACAACGCGGCGCGTTGGAGCGCGTGCCTGACCCGATCTTCCAGGTCGGATTTCGACAACCGCTCATATAGTCGAATTCCGAAGGCGATGTTTTCGAAAATCGTCATCGGGAAGGGGGTCGGCTTCTGGAACACCATCCCGACCTTTGCGCGCAGCAAATTCAGATCCTGCGACGGCGCGAGGATGTCGTCATTGTCGAGCCGAATGTGCCCGGTCGCGCGCTGATTGGGATAAAGGTCATACATGCGGTTGAGAATGCGCAGTAATGTTGACTTGCCGCAGCCGGAGGGGCCGATAAAAGCCGTCACCTTGCCCTGATAGAGCGACACGGAAATGCTTTTGAGCGCGCGGTTGTCGCCGTAGTAAAAGTCGAGGTCGCGTATCGAGACCTTCTCGTGGAGATCCTCTGCGTTCCCCGGCGTGTGAGTGACAGTGGGGACTGTCATAGTTGCTGCTGCTACGCTCATGTGGATTCTCTCTGTGAAGCGAGGGCGCGTGCGATAATGCTCAGGGTTAGCACCGACAAGGTAATGATCAGTGCTCCGGTCCAGGCCAATTTCTGCCAGTCCTTGTAGGGACTGAGCGCAAACTGAAATATGACAACCGGCAGGCTGGAAACTGGAGCATTCAAGTCGAGGCTCCAGAACTGGTTGTTGAGCGCGGTGAACAACAACGGCGCCGTTTCACCTGAAATTCGCGCGACGGCCAGCAGCACCCCGGTGACCATGCCCGCTCGCGCTGCGCGGTAGGCGACCTTCGTGATCATCAGCGCGCGCGGCAGGCCAATCGAAGCGGCCGCCTCGCGCAGGGTGTCTGGCACCAGCGTGAGCATGTCCTCGGTGGTTCGCACCACCACCGGTATCACGATCACTGCCAGTGAAACCGCGCCGGCCCAGCCGGAGAAATGGCCCATCTGCGCGACCATGATTTCGTAGATGAACAGGCCGACGACGATCGAGGGCGCGCTGAGCAGAATATCGTTGATGAATCGCACGACCGGAGCCAGTTTGTCGTAACGCCCATATTCCGCCAGATATGTGCCGGCGAGCACACCGAGCGGCGTGCCGAGCAGCACCGCGATGATGGTCATGACGAGGCTGCCGACGATCGGATTCAGCAAGCCGCCGGCCGCGCCGGGCGGCGGCGTCATTTCGGTGAACACTGCGAGGGACAGGCCGCTAAAGCCCTCCCACAGCAGCACTCCAAGAATCAGCACAAGCCAGGACAGCCCGAACGCCGTCGCGGCGTAAGCAAGCCCCATTGTAATGACGTTGCGGCGGCGGCGGCTCGCATAGAGCGGAGTATTGGTTTGCGAGCCCATCGTCATACTCCGATCCGCGCATTGAGGCGCATCAACATGATGCGCGCGATGGCAAGCACGATGAAGGTGATGACGAACAGGATCAGGCCGAGTGCGATCAGTGCAGAAGTGTAAAGGTCGCCGACTGCCTCGGTAAATTCGTTGGCGATGGTTGCCGAGATTGTGGTGCCGGGCGCCAGGATTGAACCGGAAATCCGGTGCGCGTTGCCGATGACAAAGGTGACCGCCATGGTTTCGCCAAGCGCGCGGCCAAGGCCGAGCATTACTCCGCCGATCACACCGACGCGCGTGAATGGCAACACAACGTAGCGCGCCACCTCCCAGGTGGTGCAGCCGAGGCCATAGGCCGCCTCCTTAAGCACCGGCGGCACCGCCTCGAACACGTCGCGCGAAATCGACGTGATGAACGGCAGCACCATGATCGCAAGGATCAGGCCGGCGGTGAAAATGCCGATGCCGTAAGGCGGGCCTTCGAACAGCGTGGAAAGTATCGGCACATGGCCGAACACGGTGATCAGAAACGGCTGCACGTATTGTTGCAGGAACGGCGCGAACACGAACAGGCCCCAGATGCCGTAAATGATGCTGGGAATGCCGGCGAGGAGCTCGATGGCGATGCCTATTGGGCGGCGCAACCACATCGGGCACAATTCGGTGAGAAACAACGCGATAAACAAGCCGACAGGCACGGCGATAAGCATCGCAATCAATGAGGTAACGACGGTGCCGTAGATCGGCGCGATTGCCCCGAATTTCTCGGTGACCGGATTCCAGACCTCTTCATAAAGGAAGCTCACGCCAAACGTGCGCAGCGCCGGCAACGACCCCAAAACGAGCGAAACGATAATGCCACCGAGTATGACAAGTACCGCGAGCGCCGCAGCGCGAGTGAGATTGCGGAATGCGGCGTCGCCGAAGCGTAGGCGCTGTAGGACCTTGGCTCGGTCGACCTGGTCGGGGGCCGAAACCCCGACATCGTGAAACGCGACATCAACCACAGATCGTCTCCCGGTCGGTAACATCCGGCTCTCCCTGCGCATTTCGCTGTTGCAGAGAGCTACTCAAGCCGCCTCCTAGCCGCAACACAAGACGCCTGTCGGGGTCTTGCGATGGATATGACAAGGAAAGGGCGCCGCGAGGCGCCCTTTCCAATGCTGTTTGATCAATTGGTCATCGCGAAAACGGGCTTGCCGCTCGCGTCCTTGATCTCAGTCCAGGACTTCTCGATGTCAGAAACCACCTTGGCCGGCATCGGAACATAGTCGAGTTCTACGGCGGCTTTGGCGCCGTTCTTATAGGCCCAGGCGAAGAACTTGAGAGCCTCACCGGTGGCGGCGATATCGCCCGGCTGTTTGTAGACGAGGATCCAGGTCGCGGCAGTCATCGGCCACGACTGGTCGCCGGGTTGATTGGCGAGGATCACGCCGTAGCCGGGCTGCGACTTCCAATCAGCATTCGCTGCAGCAGCCTGGAATGCTTCGGAGGTCGGTGCCACCGTTTTTCCAGTCTTGTTGACCATTTTGGTGAAGGTCAGCTTGTTCTGCTTGGCGTAGGCATACTCGACATATCCGATCGCGCCTTTGGTGTTGGCGACGTTGTTGGCAACGCCTTCGTTACCCTTGGCGCCGATCCCGCCCGGCCATTGCACCGAGGTGTTGACTCCGACTTTCGACTTCCAGTCCGCGCTGACGTCCGCGAGGTAATAGGCGAAGTTGAAAGTGGTGCCAGAACCATCAGACCGATGCACGATCGCAATCGCCTGCTCCGGCAACTTCAGCGCAGAATTCAACTTTTGGATCGCCGGGTCATTCCAATTCTTGATTTCGCCAAGAAATATCTTGGCGAGGGTCGGCCCGTCGATGGTCAGATCGCCTGGCTTCACGCCGTCGAGATTCACGACTGGCACGATGCCACCCATCACCATCGGGAACTGGGCGAGACCGGCCTCGTCAAGCTCCTTGCCCGGCAACGGCGCATCGCTGGCGCCGAATGTCACGGTCTTGGCTTTGATCTGCTTGATGCCGCCACCAGACCCGATCGACTGATAGTTCAGCCCGTTACCGGTCATTTTCTTGTATTCATCGGCCCATTTGGCGTAGATCGGATAGGGGAAGGTTGCGCCGGCACCAGAAATGTCGGCGGCGTTGGCCGGAACGAACGCGGCGGCGGCGATGAAACTGGCGGCTGCCAATGCGGTCCAGTGTTTCAAGGGTTCTCTCCATGTTTGCGGGCGAAGTCAGGCGCAGGCCGTAAACGACCCGCCGTTCTGCTGCCTTCGCGCCCAATCGCTTGGGCGGCCGCTGTTGCTTTAAAAGACGCTCTCCACGACGGCTTCGGACGTTTTTTGTTTTGCTTGGAAGAGGCAAAATCCGAAGTCGCGGTCAGCCATAAGCGTCGCATGTCACCGTTCTATAAAGCTTCAGTGACAGTCACATGACAGTCCAACCAGCTGAATTTATTTAGGTTTCGCTCGAAAGCGCGGAATCACCGGTGTGTAACGGCAAATGCATTGTGAAGGTCGCGCCAGCACCTGGAATGCTTTCGATGGTGAGATGGCCGCCATGCCGGTTGAGGACATGCTTGACCAAGGCCAGCCCTAAACCGGTCCCGCCTTGCGCTCGGCTGTCGGCGACATCGACCCGATAGAAACGCTCGGTCAGCCGCGGCAGATGCTCTGGCGCAATTCCCGGCCCGTAGTCGCGTACCATCACACGCGCCTCCGATGTAGTGCTCCGGGTCTGTCCGCGGGCCAGCGCAATGTCCACGCGCTTGCCGGCAGCGCCATATTTGAGGGCGTTCTCGACCAGGTTCTCGAGCGCACGGATGAGCTCATCACGATCCCCCAGCACGACCAGCGCTTCAGCCGGCGCGGAGACCTTGATCTCAACGTCACGGTCGCGCGCCAGCGTGTGCAAACCGTCAACCACCTGGCGCACGATCGGCACAAGGTCGACAGCCGTATTCGGTTGCAAGTGGACATTGAGTTCAATGCGCGACAGCGACAGCAAATCGTCGATCAGGCGCGCCATGCGCGTCGCCTGCCCTTGCATGATCGCCAGAAATTTCGCCCGCGCCGCAGTGTCGTCCTTGGCGGTGCCTTGCAATGTTTCAATGAAGCCGAGCAGCGCTGCCAATGGTGTGCGCAGCTCATGACTGGCATTGGCTATGAAGTCGGCGCGCATCTCCTCCACCCGGCGCAATGGGGTGAGGTCGTTAAACGTCATCAGCAAAATATCCACTGTCCCCTCGCCGCCGCTGGCAAGCCTGACGGGGGTGACGAAAGCTTCGAACCAGCGGTCACGCGGTACGCGTTCAAAAAATTCCACTCGTTGCGGTTCGCGGCGCTTTGTGGCGCGGCGGATTGCGTCGACGAGATCGGGCATTCGCAGCGTGATGAGCGCGGGCTCGCCGCGCCGCAGTGCGGGCGCGATGCTGGTGGCCGCATCATTATAAGCAATAACCTTGCCTTCACGATCAAGCACGATCGCGGCACCAGGCAATCCGCCGATGAGCTGCTCGATCAATAAAGTCTGCGGGCGCGCGAGTGTGCGGCCCACTGTTGATGCA
>JBATYN010000046.1:0-3348 GCA_049674125.1 Pseudolabrys sp.
GTTCACCGCCGCCGGCGCACTTGAACCATTCATAGGCGACGATTACCACCGCCTGCGCGAGGTTCAGTGAGGCAAAGGCCGGGTTGACCGGCAAGGTCACGATACGGTCGGCGAGCGCGACCTCGTGATTTTCCAGCCCGATGCGCTCGCGCCCGAAAATAATCGCAACGCTTTCGCCCGCGGCCACCCTTGGCGCCATTTCAGCCGCCGCCTCCTCTGCCGATACCACCGGTTTGGCCTGATCGTGATTGCGTGCGGTGGTCGCCAGCACAAAGCTGCAATCGCCGATCGCGTCATTGAGGCTCTCGTAAAGCGCTGCGCCATCAAGGACGCGATCAGCGCCGGCGGCCATCACGCGCGCCCTGTCGTTCGGCCAGCCCTGCAGCGGCTTGACCAGCCTCAGGCGCGACAACCCGAAATTGGCCATGGCCCGCGCGGCGGCACCGATATTCTCGCCGAGCTGCGGCTCAACTAGAACGACGATCGGGGCTGGCGTTTTAATCCAGCGCTTGGTCTTGTCAGTGCCGGCACCCGGCATGCAGCCCTCCGTGCGCGCGGTATACCTGCCCGCTTCGGAATGGGAAAGAATGCCGGAAAATCGCGGCTTTCGCCGCACGATTTGGGGTGCTATAGGGGCGCGCGCCGGAAGCCTTTCCTTCCTGTCCGCGCAATTTTCAAAAGGTTCTATCCGCAATGGCGAAGATCAAGGTGGCAAACCCCGTCGTCGAAATGGACGGCGACGAGATGACGCGCATTATCTGGCAGCTGATCAAAGACAAGCTGATTCATCCCTATCTCGACATCAACCTCCTCTACTACGACCTCAGCGTCCAGAAGCGCGACGAGACCGACGACCAAATCACCATCGACGCCGCCAACAAGACCAAGGAAGTCGGCGTCGCGGTCAAATGCGCCACCATCACGCCCGACGAAGCGCGGGTGAAGGAATTCAACCTCAAGAAGATGTGGCGCTCGCCCAACGGCACCATCCGCAACATCATCGGCGGGGTGATCTTCCGCGAGCCGATCATCTGCAAGAATGTCCCGCGACTGGTGCCGGGCTGGACACAGCCGATCGTGATCGGCCGCCACGCCTACGGCGACCAGTACCGCGCGACAGACATTCGCGTGCCGGAAAAAGCCAAGCTGACGCTGAGCTACGTCACGCCCGACGGCAAGAAGGTCGAGCATGAAGTATTCGAATTCCCGGGCTCGGGCGTTGCGCTGGCGATGTACAACCTTGACGACTCCATCCGCGATTTCGCCCGCGCATCGTTTAACTACGGGCTGTTGCGCGGTTATCCGGTTTACCTGTCGACAAAGAACACCATCCTCAAAGTCTACGACGGGCGCTTCAAGGATCTGTTCCAGGAGATCTTCGACAAGGAATTCAAGGCCGAGTTCGACAAGAAGAAGATCACCTACGAACACCGCTTGATCGACGACATGGTGGCGGCGGCGATGAAGTGGTCGGGCGGCTATGTCTGGGCCTGCAAAAACTACGACGGTGACGTGCAGTCGGACATCGTGGCGCAGGGCTTCGGCTCGCTCGGCCTGATGAGCTCGGTGCTGATGACTCCGGACGGCAAAATCGTGGAATCGGAAGCGGCACACGGCACGGTGACGCGCCATTACCGCGAGCATCAGAAGGGCAAGGAAACCTCGACCAATTCGGTCGCCTCGATCTTCGCCTGGACGCGTGGGCTCGCCCATCGCGCCAAGCTCGACAAGAACGACGCGCTCGCGAAGTTCGCCACGACGCTCGAAAAAGTCTGCATCGATACCGTGCAATCGGGGTTCATGACCAAGGATCTGGCGTTGCTGGTCGGTGCCGACCAGAAGTGGCTCTCCACCACGGGTTTCCTCGATAAGGTTGATGAGAACCTGAAGAAGGCGATGGGGGCCTGATCGCCAATCCGCCCTCATCCTGAGGAGCTGCGCGTAGCGCGGCGTCACCGCAACTCGGCCTTGGCCGGCTTGCGCACCAAATAATCCGATCTCGGGTAAACCCGAGATCGGTGGATGGGCTGCCCAATGCTTCGAGACGCATCGCTGCGCGATGCTCCTCAGCATGAGGCCAGCCTATTTATCCGCCGCCACTTTGAGGCAATGGGGGCGTAACGCATTTGCCGGGGGGCAAACAAGGAGCTGTGTCATGACAGCGCTGCCCAAAACGATTTTGGCCTTCGCGTTGTTTGCAGCGACGCCGGTTGTTGCCGCTGAACTGCCCGCTGCGATTGCCGCGCCGGACGCAGCAACGGTTGCCACCTTCCGCGCCGAAGGGGCGCAGATTTACGAATGCAAGGCAGGCACCGACGGCAAGCTTGCGTGGCAATTCCGCGAACCTGTCGCCGCGCTGTTATCCGACGGCAAAACCGTCGGACGACACTACGTCGGCCCGAGCTGGGAGCACGTTGATGGTAGCGCCGTGACCGCCAAGACCACCGGCACCGCTCCAGGAGCAACCGCAAAAGACATCGCTTGGCTCAAACTGTCCGTCACTGCCAATCGCGGCACCGGTATTCTCACCGGCGTTACGACGGTGCAACGGATCAATACCCAGGGTGGCAAGCTGGAAGGCCCGTGCGACAAAGCGGGCGCGTTGCAAAGCGCCGGCTACGCCGCCGACTACGTGTTCCTGAAGTAGACCGAACCGCCAAAGGCCGGTTTACGTAATCTCCTTCGCCGCGGGGCCAAAACGTTTGGCCGGGACGACTCCCTTGCCGACACGCTTTTCCACGACGTCCTTGATGCGTCTGGCAATGCGCGGGTCGCGCCGCATCAATGCGTGCAGGTCGTGCGCATCAAGCACCAGCAAATTGGTGCGGCCAATCGCGGTGACTGTCGCCGTCCGCCGTGTATGGCGAAGCACCGCCACCTCGCCGAAAAACTGACCTTCGCCAAGGCGCACGGGTTCTTTTTTACCCTTGAACGTAATATCGACCTCGCCGGCCGCAATGAAATACATCGCGTGGGCGGATTCACCTTCGCGCACGATCACCTCGCCGGGCTCGGCAACCTGCGCCCGCAGCAATTCCATGACATCGGAAATTTCAGCCGCATCGAGTTCGGCGAACAGCGGCACGCGTGAAATCATACCCCAGGTCACGATGAAGTCGCGGCGGTGCATCTGTTCGGCGAAGGCCGTCGCAATGATACCGACCGGCAGCGCCATCAAAACGAGGCCGGCGAAGATCGTGCCGGTCGCGATCAGCTTGCCGAGCGGGGTCACTGGCACGACGTCGCCATAGCCGATGGTGCCGACCGTCACAATCGCCCACCAGAAAGCGTCGGGTATCGTGCCGAGCTTTGCCGGCTGGACGTCACCCTCCACCAAATGCATCAGCG
>JBATYN010000047.1:0-3444 GCA_049674125.1 Pseudolabrys sp.
GGCACGAACCGGGCGAGCATTGATTTCTTCCCCGACAAAAAAAGCCCGGCGCTTGGCCGGGCCTTCGCTCTCGAATGGTCACGCAGTTTACTTCTGCTGTTGCTGGCCGCCCTGCTTGTCGCTGTTCTGCTTGGGATCGCGCTGGGTCTGCTGCTGCGGAGTCGGGGCAGGCGATGCGGGCTGCTGTGTCTCGTTGGATGAAGGAGTATCTGTCATAGTATGAATCCTTTCAAAAAGTTTTAAGTACGAATTTTAGCTACCCAACGTAGTTTGGGACACGCGGTGGAGATAACAATCCGCTGCAGCGGTGTTCCGTCGCTATATTTTCAGCAGCTGCCTTATTTCAAGGAAGCGGAACGATGCATATCGTGCTCATACTAAACCGAACCGTCGTCACCACCATGTTTGAGCTTTATCGCCGTGAGAAATTCCTGCCGTGTTTTGAAATTTGTTCGGAAGACGCCGAGCATGCGACTGGTCACCATGGTTACATCCGGACGATGGACACCGCGCGTCGTCATGCACTCGTGCGCGCCTTCGACGACAATCCCAACGCCTGAGGGTTTGAGCACGCTGTTGAGACAGGCAGCGATTTCGGCCGTCATCTTCTCCTGCACCTGCATTCGCTTGGCGTAAACGTCGACCAGCCGCACCAGCTTTGAAATGCCGACAACGCGCTTGCGCGGCAAGTAGCCGATATGAACGCGGCCGATGATCGGCGCCATGTGATGTTCGCAATGAGATTCGAAACGGATGTTGCGCAACAAAACCATTTCGTCATAATCGGCCACTTCCTCGAAGGTCCGCTGCAAATAGTCGCGCGGATCATCGAAATATCCCGCGAACCATTCTTCATAAGCGCGCACAACGCGGGCCGGCGTTCCGCGAAGTCCTTCCCGGTTTGGATTGTCGCCGGCCCATTGGATGAGCGTTCGAACGGCGTTTTCGGCTGTTGCCCGCGACGGACGATCGCTCGTGGTACGCACGCGGATTTTCACTCGTTGGCTGGATTTCATGTCGCCCTCCCGGTCTCGCAGGCTTGGCATCTGCGGGTGCCTAGAACACCTCAGCCGAACCCGATATGTCGAGAGTGTTTAATGAATAGAAGAGGGCACGGGCATTTGCCCGCGCCCTCGGATCCGCACCCGCGTACGCACGCCTGTTTTCACGCAACGGGACAAGGATCTAGTGATGCCAGAACAACGCCAGCAGAATGATGATCGGCAAAGGAACGCCGAGTAACCAGAGCAACGCGCCTCGTCCAAAGCCCATACCGGCCTCCCAATTTTTGATCTGTACATCAACCCACATACCGACTGTGGGTTCCGGAGATCATCAGGCCGTCGAGGTCGCTCGAAATTGTGGGTGGACCCAGCGCTAATCCCTGCGTTCAGCGTTGAACGCGAATATTCATTGTTCTCAAAACAGGTCAGGTATTGTCGATAAATTTCACGATAGCGTCGGTCGTCTGCTTCGGTTGTTCTTCCATCACCCAATGGCCTGAGTCCGTGATGATGCCGCCCGTCACATCGGTCGCGACCAGGTGCATGATATCGGCCATCTGTGTGCCAAAAGAATGATCGGCGCCAAGCGCTAGCACCGGGACGGTCAACTTGCCTTTGGCCGCGAAGGCCTTGTTGTCGATGGCATCCTGATTGAAAGCGGCAAACTGGTTGAATGCCGAATGCATAGCGCCAGGACGCGCATAGAGCTGCGCGTAGTGCCGGCGCGTCGCCTCGTCGATTGCATTGGGATTGGCGGAAAGCTCATTCCAGAAACGATCGAGGTAGATTCGTTCGCGTTTGCTGACGAGCCGCTCGACGTCGGGGCCCCGGAAATTGAAGTGCCACAAGGCGGGGCTAAGGAGGATCTGATCCCAAGGACCAATTCCCGGCAGCGGCGCGTCGATAATCACCCAGCGGGTCACGCGCGCCGGAAATTGGGCGGCGAATGCATAGCCCACCATATTTCCGATATCGTGCGTAACAAGATCCGCCTTCGAGATTTTCAGCGCATCCATCACGCGCGCAATATCATCGCCCTGGGTTTTCTTGTCGTAGCCAGTCTCCGGATGCGACGAGAGACCCATCCCTCTCAAATCGGGCACGACCACGGTGTGATTGCGCGCAAGCGCTGCCGCGACGGGCGCCCACATATCGCCCGTGTCGCCAAAGCCGTGCAGCAAGACGACTGCCGGGCCTTTGCCGCCGACGCGAACGTAAATCTTTGCGCCATTCGTGGCGATCGTCTCGACCCTGAAGTCAGGCGGAAACGATTCGATGCGCGCCAATGCCGGCGTTGAGAGAAGATGGATCGTAGTGATCGTGATGATGAACGTTCGGAGAAATCCGAAACCGAAACGACAAATGGTCATATTGCTGGATCTCGTCATTGCGTCGCCCCGCATTCGTCCGCCGATGGTGGCATATAGCCGATCGGCGGACGAGGGCGGAGCGCGCCAATGCATTTCAGCCTTGCCGGTGAGCAAGCCGCAGATTTTTGCTTAAATTTGCGGAGATCTCGTGTGCGAGTCCGAGGTCGCTCCCGGCTGTTGGAGCCGGTCAATTCGACCAGCCCGCAATTACATCGGCAACATCATCTCGATCTTTTCGCAATCCGCCGCGGTTGCGACCCCGCCACAGACGATGATCCCGTGGCGCGGGTAGGGCACCGCTTCATCGGGGACCGTGCCAATAACTTTGCCTGCGCGGACCTGGTCGGCTGGCGCCGTATGCGTGTGGACCGTGCGGGCGACCGCGACCGTGGCAACCAACGCCACGGCAATAACGGCCGCTGAAAGTAATTTTGCTTTTTGTGATCTCATTTTTTTTAGTGCCTCGTGATTCCGTCGCTTCTTATATGGGGGGAATTAGCAAAAATATTGCTCTGCACAAGATTGCTGGCAGTCACATTTAATTGTTCCATGAAAGTAACCACTTGTTGGAATATTGCGGTGCCGTGCAAATGTGCGATTCCGCCGCCGTAACAGACTCAAATATGCGATTTCTCCGCTCTAACCGACTCTTTCCACCGCAATTCATAGCGGCGTTGCATTTTCATCAGGTCGGGGTCGCATCCTCCAAATGGTGGAGGCAACGAGTGGAAAGCCGCCGATCGAGTGCGGCCTCCTCACGCTGGGGAACTGCGTGCACGTCCCGCATTACGCTGAGGAGCCGCGCGCACACTTTGCCGTCGTCCCCGCGAAAGGGTCCAGCATGACCTCTCACGGCCTCATGCTGAGGAGCGCCCGACAGGGCGCGCCTCGAAGCATGTGGCCGCCCCATCCTTCGAGACGGGCGCTGCGCGCCCTCCTCAGGATGAGGCGATGCAGCTCTTGACTTTAATCCTACACTGACTATAATCCTAATCGTTCGATCCACCAGAGGGCGCTCTCATGAGGCGTCATGCAGGGCGGGGTCGGATGCGGCGCCCGCGGGCGTGGTT
>JBATYN010000048.1:0-3798 GCA_049674125.1 Pseudolabrys sp.
TTCGCCTCCAGCTGCCGGTCAGATTTCTTGGAGAGGTTTTGGCTTCTCTCTCCAGGCGGCTGGCGGGCCTCTTGTCCCGCTACCTACCGACCGACACACGGCCACAGGCACGTGCGAAATTGGGCACCTTCGAAATAACATTTTTTTCGCGTTGTGCAAGCGAATAAGTTCGCCGCGTCAAAAAACTTTCTTAACGATTTCTTTCGGCGATGGAGAGTGACGTGATCAGTCGCGCACTGAGAAGGGCTCGATGCGGTGAGCGTTGCGCACGAACTGCGCCATGATGGCGATGCCGCCGAGCACGAAGAGCGCGTCGAGGATTCGCTGCCCGATGCTGCCGAGGTCAAACAAGGTGGCGAGCGCCCAAGAGCCGGCAAAGGCTGCGCCGAACACCTCGGCGCCAATTAAGATGGCGGCGCTGATCACGGTGACGACATTAAGCCAGACGATGCGGCGGTCTTGGGCCATGCGGGCCTCCCTTGTGAGGCGCAATCTCCTCGAATCCGGCTGCCAGATCAAGTCCATAGCGGGCAGCACCGGGGCCTTGCTCCGCTTGATCTCGCTCGTGGCCTCGTGGCGCTGAAGCGGCGAAAGATTAACGCTCGGCAGTTTCCGTCCGTCGCACTCAGGGTCGCCCGATCTCTCCCTGCCGGACTGGGGCGCCGCGGTTGGCGGTCGGCATCGTCGCGAGACTTGCCACCTTCGATGACCCACGAGCGCCCGCACACAGAAGTAGGCCGATGCCCGAAAGAGGACGTCCTCGACCCGGGAAGCTACCACGCCGGTCGAGAGCAGCTTGGCGGAGGGAGCCAGTTCAGCCTTGGGATGGCCGCCCTGTTGCCGGTTGCTTGGCGTGACGTGCGACTAGCCTGTGGCTCCGGCGGGCTCATCTGCTAGTTTTGGCACCTTGCCTGACCCCGTCCGGGGTAAAAAAGTCACCGTTTCTGACCTGGAGCTCCCACGATGCGAGATCTGTCGGCTTTGTTCGCAATTTCACTCGCGCTGCTTCTGTTTGGTGGCGATGCCGGCATGGCACAAACGACGCAGTCCTTAAGCAACGGTGCGCTGCGTCGGCAAGACAAGCAGGACTGCACCAATCAAGCGGCGCAACAGAATATCGTCCGCAGAAATCTGGCCGATTTTGTCCGGAAATGCATGGCCGACAGGCAGGCGGAACGGAAAAAGAATGCTGCAGATGAATCTCGTCCACAAAAAGGGATGGCGGCCGAGGAATGGGCCGCAATTCAGGAAGTACGAAATCGGGAGCGACGCCAACAGCTCGAGCAGGAAGCCGCCAAGCGAGCTGATTGCAATAAACAAGCGAACCAGCAGAAGTTCCGCCTCGTGGAAAGGAGGCGCTTCATCAAAAAGTGCGTCGCGCAATAGACTCCCTTGCTGTGTATTTGGTTATTTTGATCGCGATAAAAGTTTTTGGACCTATATAAGCCTGCATGAAACCACCGCAGTCCGCCGCAACGGATAACGAAAATCCACTTCTCGTGAAATGGACCGACGCCTTCGAGCTGCCGCCGTTCGCGCACATCAAGCCGGAACATTTCCGCCCGGCCTTCGATCGGGCGCTGGCAAAACATCGATCTGAGATCGATGCTATTGCCGCCGATCTCGCAGCCCCGAATTTCGACAATACGATCGTCGCGCTTGAGAAGAGCGGCCGCAAGTTGGAGCGTGTCGCCAATGTATTTTTTGTTCTGGCGGGCGCTGATACGTCAGAAGAAATCGAGGCGGTTGAGCGCGATGTCTCGCCGCTGCTCGCCCGCCACAGCAACGCGCTCTACCTCAATCACGCTCTCTACGCGCGTATTGCCGATCTTTATAAAAAACGCGCCGCGCTTGACCTGGATGCCGAGCAGGCACGGGTGCTCGACCGCTATCACACCCGTTTCGTACGCGCCGGCGCCGCACTTGAAAAGCAAGCGCAGGACCGCCTTGCCGCGATCAACGAACGCTTGGCAAGCCTCGGCACCCAGTTTGGCCAGAACGTATTGGCCGATGAAAAGTCCTTCGCGATGGTGCTGGAGGAGGGTGATCTTGCAGGGCTTCCCGATTTCACCCGCGCGGCCGCGCGCGCAGCGGCGGAGGAGCGCGGTCATGCGGGCAAGTACGTCATTACCCTTGCGCGCTCTTCGGTGGAGACGTTTCTGCAATTCTCGTCGCGCCGCGATCTGCGCGAGAAGGCATTTCAGGCTTGGATCAAGCGTGGCGAGAACGGTGATGCGACTGATACGCGGGCACTGATTGCGGAAATGGTGGCTCTACGCGCTGAACGCGCGAAGCTCCTGGGCTTTGCAAGCTTTGCCGACTATCGGCTGGACGACCAGATGGCGAAGACACCAACGGCGGCGCGTGGATTGCTCGATGATGTGTGGGGCCGCGCGCGGTCCAAGGCCGCCGCCGAACGCGATGCCTTGCAGGCATTGATCGCCGAGGAGGGCGGTAACTTCGCGCTCGCTCCCAGTGACTGGCGCTACTACACCGAGAAACTGCGCAAGGCGCGCTATAATCTCGATGAAGCCGAAATCAAGCCGTACTTCCAGCTCAACAAGATGATCGAGGCTGCATTCGAGACAGCGCGGCGCTTGTTCGGGCTTAATTTCACTCCGGCCGACGTGCCGCTTTATCATCCGGACGCGCGTGCGTGGGACGTAACCGACGCGCAAGGCCGCCATATCGCGCTGTTCATCGGCGACTATTTCGCGCGAATCTCCAAACACAGCGGCGCTTGGATGACATCGCTGCGCGACCAGGAGAAGCTTTCTGGTGATGTCCGTCCGATCGTGCTCAACGCGTGCAATTTCTCCAAGCCGACGACAGGCGAACCCGCGCTACTTGCATTTGGCGACGCGCGCACGCTGTTCCACGAGTTCGGCCACGCGCTGCACGGAATGTTGTCGAATGTGACCTACCCGTCGATCGCAGGAACCGCGGTGCCGAGCGATTTTGTCGAATTGCCATCCCAGCTTTTCGAGCATTGGCTTGAGGTGCCGCAAATATTGCACCAATACGCCCGCCATTGTGGCACTGGAGAGCCAATGCCGAATGCACTCCTCGATCGGCTGCTCGCCACGCGCACATTCAACCAGGGCTTCGCAACGGTGGAATACACCGCCTGCGCACTTGTCGATCTCGATCTGCATTCGTTGCCTAATCCGGCCGGGCTCGATGTCTCGGAGTTCGAGCGCAAGGATCTCGAGCGCATCGCCATGCCGGCGGAGATCGTGATGCGGCACCGCCTGCCGCATTTCCAGCATCTCTTTTCTGGCGGCGGCTATGCGGCTGGCTATTACTCCTACATGTGGTCGGAGGTGCTTGACGCCGACGCTTTCGCAGCTTTCGAGGAATCCGGCGACCCCTTCGATCCGGCGACAGCCAAGCGGTTGCGCGAATATGTTTACGCGGCCGGGAATCTGCGCGAGCCGGCCGGCGCCTATGAGGCGTTTCGCGGTCGGCTGCCCACGGTGGACGCCCTGTTGAAGAAGCGCGGGCTCGTGGATGTTGGGGCCACGGGCGAATGAGAGCCCAGGGGGCAGCGAATGAACCTGCATAGTGCCGGACATCGCCGCGGCGTTGTCGCTGCCCCGCATAGCGCCACCGTCGAAGATGGCCGCGCGATCCTTGCCGAAGGCGGTAATGCCATCGAGGCGATGCTCGCCATGGCCGCTAGCATCGCCGCCGTCTATCCGCACATGAACCATATTGGCGGCGACGGCTTCTGGCTAATTCGCGAGCCCTCCGGTCGCGTGCGCGCGCTGATGGGCGCGGGATGCGCCGGCGCCAAGG
>JBATYN010000049.1:0-4043 GCA_049674125.1 Pseudolabrys sp.
GGTTGTCGGCTGGGCTGAAAAAATCGAAAAAGAATCCGGTGGCCGGCTGAAATTCGAAATTTATCCCAACGGCCAACTGGTCGGGCCGCCGAACCGGCAATTCGATGCGGCGCGCAACGGCATCACCGACATCGCCTTCTGCCTGCACGGCGTGACGCCGGGCCGCTATCCGATGACAGAGCTGGCGAACTTGCCCTTCACGTGGCCTTCCGGCGGTGCGGACCTTCCGGAAATGGCGAAACGCATGACCGAACTTGCGCCGAAATACCTCGCCGCCGAGCATCAAGGCCTGCACATCCTGTTCATGTCGATGGCAAACCCCGTCGTCATCTATTCCAGAACGCCGATCAAGACGCTCGACGACTACAAGGGCAAAAAGATCCGTTATGCGTCGATCACAAACAAATTCATGCTCGAAGCGGTGGGCGCGGTACCGATGTTGGTGCCGCCGCAGGAATCACAGGACGCATTGGCCAAGGGTGTCGTCGACGGTGCCGGCTTCCCGCACGAAGCGGGCTTTGCTTACGACCTCGTCTCGGTCTCTCCCTATGCAATCGAGCCGCCGCTGGCCTCGGCCACTTTTGCGCTGGTGATGAACCCGGCGAAATACAATTCGTTGCCGCCGGATCTGCGCGCCATCCTCGACAAAGAGTCCGGCGTTGCCGGTGCGATGAGTTTCGGCAAGGCCTGGCAGGACTTCGAAAAGTTTGCGCGCGAGACTGAAATCAAGAAAGGCCTGCAGATCATCACGCTTTCGCCGGCTGATGTCGCCAAGATGAAGGAACTGGCGAAACCGATCGTCCAGAACGCGCTCGATGCGCAGGAAAAAGCGGGCCAACCAGCCCGCGAATTCTTCGCGGCCTACACGAAGTAACCTACAAGCGCGCTGCGTCCATCGCGCAGCGCGCATGATCTTCCAAGAACCGCATGAACCGCGACCAGACCCTCGCGCTGCTTGAACGATTGCGCGTCGCGCAGCTTCGGCTCGCAGCGGCGGCGCTGGTCGTGATGATGTGCGTCACGGTCATCGATGTGTTCTTGCGCTACGTGTTCAACAGCCCGATCCGCAGCTCATACGATATGGTCGAGGCGATGATGGTGCTGTTCGTATTCAACGGCATGTCCACCGCCTTCCTCCAGCGCCGCAACATCGCGATCGATCTCGTCGACTCGTTTGCCGGGCGGCGCATCGTCGGCGCGCTGATACGTTTGTCTGATGTGTTGACCGTCGCTGTGCTGGCGCTGTTCATCTACGCGATGCTCACGCCCGCGCTGCAATCTTATGGCTATGGGGAACGCAAGCTCGAATTGGGGCTGCCGATCTATATCGAATGGGTGGCGGCCCTGATCGGTATTGTCGGCGCAATCTTCTGCGCGATTGGCGTTTTTCTCACGCCAACGGCTGCCCATCATGACGAGCCGGTCGAATGAACTCCTCGACTCTCGGCGCCGTGGGCGTTCTCGCCCTGTTTGTGATGCTGTTCCTCCGCGTGCCGGTCTGGATCGCGCTCACGCTCGTCGGCTTTATCGGTAACGCGATCTTGTCAGGCGTCCGCCCGACTTTCGCGCTTGCCGGCACCGTACCGTTCGACGTCGGTTCGGCCTACACGCTGTCGGTCGTGCCTCTATTCGTGCTGATGGGCGAAGTGGCCTCGGAATCGCGGCTTTCGGGTGAATTGTTCAAGGCGGCAAGGGTGATCTTGTCGGGCTTCCGCGGCGGGCTGGCGGTGGCGACACTTGCGGCATCGGCATTGTTCGGCGCTGTGTCCGGCTCGTCGCTGGCGAATGCTGCGACGATGACGCGTATGGCACTCCCGGAGCTGCGCAAGGCCGGCTACGACGACGGTTTTGCGACGGGTTGCATTGCCGCCGGCGGCAGCACCGACATCCTCATTCCACCGTCGATCATTTTGGTGATCTACGCCGCCATCGCCGAATTGTCATTGCCGAGGCTGCTCGCGGCCGGGCTGGTGCCGGGCCTCGTCCTCACGGCGCTCTATATGGGCGTCGCGCTAATCGTTGCTTACGCCAAACCGCATTACGCACCCGACGTTGAAAACTATTCCTTCCGTGAGCGGATCGCCTCGTTGCGCGAACCGTGGCAGTTCATGGCGCTGTTCGTTGTGACCATCGGGGGCATCTATGCGGGCGTCTTCAGCCCGACCGAAGCGGCTTCGATCGGCGCATTTGGAGCAATCCTGCTGGGCGTTGCCGGCCGCCGTCTCGGCGTCAAAGATATCTTTCGTGCGATCGAAAATTCGGTCGTGGTCAGCGCCGTGTTGCTCGTCATTGTCATGGGCGCAAACTTATTCTCGTTTTTTATCGTGCAAACCCATTTGCCGGAGCTGCTGCTCGATACCGCACGCGCGCACAATCTGTCGGCGATCACGGTGATGGTCATGATCATCTTCGGCTACATTGGCCTGGGATGTTTTCTCGAAGGCATTGGCATGGTGCTGATCACAGTGCCGGTGTTCCAGCCGATCATCGTGAAATTCGGCTATGACCCGGTCTGGTTCGCAATCATTGTCGTGATCATGGTCGAAGTCGGGCTCATCCATCCTCCGGTCGGCATGAACCTCTTCGTCATCCAGGCGCAGGCGCCTGACGTGAAGATTAGCGCGATCTATCGCGGCATCGTGCCGTTCCTGATCGCGCCATTCATCCTGATCGTGTTGTTGTTTCTGTTCCCCGACATCGCCCTGTGGCTGCCGAGGCTGTTTTACGGGTGACGGCGTCCTCTACGACATCTCCGTTCGTCCCCGCGAAAGCGGGGACCCAGGACAACCATCCCGCCACCGTCATGCCCGCGCTTGTCGCCGGCATCTACATCTTAGCGACCTGACAGCAAGCAAAGACGTGGATGCGCGGGTCAAGCCCGCGCATGACGCCGAGTGTGTGCGGGTCCTATTCTCCTACGCTCACTCCCGTGAAACGTGGGAGTCCAGTCCTTCTTCATAAGAGCTGGATTCCCGCTGGCGCGGGAATGAGCGGAGTGAGTTGCACGGTGTGCACTTCCCACTCCATCGTCATGCCCGGCCTTGTGCCGGGCATCCACGGCTTCTCGCGGCACTGCAGATAGACAAAACGTGGATGGCATCGGAAGTCGGGCAAGCCCGACTTCCGCATAGTAATTGCCGGGCCCGGCCATGACGATCGAGACCCCCTTCAACGGGTGATCACTTCATCATCTCTTCCGGAGGGCCGGGACCCCACAGATTTGAGGCCGAAGGGTCCTTTGCCCACACTTTGGGGCGCTGCGGATTATCGCGATGCCAGGGGCGTGGCTCAAAGTAGCCAAGCTCTTCGTCCTTCATCATATCGAGTTCACAGAATAGTTCGGTGATGATGCCGTTCGGGCTGCGGTGATAGGCGAAAAGATTGTGCCCGATGCCGTGGCGCCCGGGCCCCCACAGAGTCTTGAAGCCGTTGACGCTGAGGAAATCGCAGGCTTCCTGCAGCTGGCCCCAGTTGCGCACCTCGAACGCCGTGTGGAAATGCCGGTTGGACCCGGTGCCCATCAGGTTGATGGTGTGGTGGTCGGGGCCGCAGCGCAGGAACACAAAGAAATCCGCCATCCAGTCCGATTCACGGAAGCCCAGCACGTCGACATAGAATTTGCTGACCTTCTTTACGTCCTCGCAATGGAACGCAACGTGGCCGAGCTTGTGCGGCACGACGCCCTTGGTGGGAAATTTCTGGTGCGCGAATTCCGGGCGCTTGAACACCTCGATCACGGTGCCCTTCGGATCTTCAAAGACAAGCATGTCGGAGATCGACGGTTCGGAATCCTTTTTGCGCGACGTCTTCACGCCGTGGGCCTGGGTTTGCTTTTCGAATTCGTTGAGATCTTCATTTGGCCCGATCTGGAAACCGACACGGGTGCATTTGGCCTGATCGCCCTTGCGCAGCACGACCGAGTGGTGATCGATGGTATTGGCGAGATAAACCGCATCCTTGTCCTTGGCGATCAGGTTGAGGCCGAGAATGTCGGTGTAATACGCCGCCTGTTTTTCCAGGTCGGGCATTTCATAACTGGCGTG
>JBATYN010000050.1:0-8595 GCA_049674125.1 Pseudolabrys sp.
GTGAACATGTCATCGATTATTTCCTGCGGCGCCATCCATTCAACGCAAAACCGTGTCCGGCGCACTTCCTCGCGCGGGATGATTTCGATCAGCTGGTGCACCTCTTCGACATTAAAAAAAAGAGCACCCGGAAACATCGGGTTTATTTTTGCGTATTTGTCGATGTAGAGCTGCGTGAAACCGGGTTCATCGCCCCAGGTAAAGTATCTGTTCGCTGTTTTGCCAATATAGTCTTGGGCAAAAAGATGCGCCGAACTGCAACCCAGAAATCGGCAAATCTGCTCGAAAACCGGCGTCCACAGCGCGGGATCGAGTGACGCATCGTAAATCTCACCGACGAGATTTGAGAACTCTATCAGTTCGGACATCGCTGCGGTCCCTGCGGGAGCGACACAACACTATAGCTGAAAAATTTCGATTTAAAATCAGACGTTATCTCAACTGGTTAGCGCCATCATCTATTTGGGTGAGGCGCGCGGCACGTTTGCGCTCTCAAATTCGTCATTCTGAAAAGTTGCGGCACACCGCAAATCGATCCGTGAGACTGGAAGGAGAGAAAACCATGTCGACATATTTCGCGGGGCCTTTCCAACGCAAAGCCATGGAAAAGCACGACGGCGAGGTCACCATCGCATCGATCTGGCTAGCATTTTATCTGTGCATGGTCGTCGGAGCGCTTTTCGTGAACCTAAACGGTTCCGTGATCCCGCTGGCACTTTTCGCCGCCGTCGTCGGCGGATGGGGCTTGCTTGGCTGGCGCCGGAAGAAGAGAGCAAGCCACATCATCCAAATGGATGATGCCACCGCCGTTTGCACCCACCATTTTGGTCAGGGTGGCGCCCGTGGCGAAAGGACAGTGTCATGAAATCGAGAATTGGAGGCCAGGTTCGGGTGAGCACCGGCTCGTCGATATCAACGCTCTCGTCGAGGAAGGCCTCAATCTCGCCTATCACGGGGCGCGTGCCGAAAAGCAGGGCTTCAACATCAAGCTGGAGAAGTCGCTTGATCCCAATGCCGGCGCGGCCGACGTTTTCCCACAGGACATTACACGGGTTTTGCTGAATTTGATTTCGAACGGCTTTTACGCAGCGACCAAGCGCAGAGCAGAAACCAATGGCGGTGACTACGAGCCCATATTAGCAGCAGCGACCAAGAATTGCGGTGATCACGTCGAAATTACCATTCGCGATAACGGAATGGGCATCCCTACGGACGTGAAAGAAAAGATGTTCAATCCATTCTTCACAACCAAGCCCGCTGGAGAGGGGACGGGGCTCGGGCTCTCCATCAGTCACGACATCGTCGTGAAGCAGCACGGTGGTTCGATAGAGGTCGAGACACAGCCGGGTGAATTTACCGAAATAAGGATCGTCCTGCCTCGCGCCGGAGCGTTTCCCCAATAGCTATATTGGCCTTAACCCGACAGCGGCTGATCACGCTTGAATGTCCGCTATTGGCACTTAGCAGACATGTTTAGTTCCACCGCCCATGTCCGCTATTGGGGGTAAAGCGGACACCCAAATCTAAGAATCCGCGCCGACAACGGCAAAATCACTTAACGCTTAAGGTTACCGAGTGAGCTTACCCACGGGATTCGATCGCCGGGGCAAAGACGCGCGACTACAGATGTCGCGTGCTCGAAAGAGGTAAAGCGATAATTACGCCCGTGTTGCCAAACAATTCCTGACGTAAGGAGGGGCTGTTGTTTAAACACACTGCAATATTCGCTTCGGCGCTTGTCTCAATCGTCTCTATAGCGGCGGCCGATGCGAAGCCTAGACATGGACAGGCGCACCCAAGTCACATGGTCGCACGGTCGATCGACTGTGACGAACGGGGGTGCTCGGATCGTGGTATTCGGGCGCGCTCTCTAACGGACGCAAATGGTTCCATAGTCAGCCACAGGCCTGCCGGGTGCCCGCACGCTTTCTGTGGTTGCGAAGCATCCTTGTATTTATTTGGACACATCCGTTCAGAACTCAATCTCGCGTCTAACTGGCTTAGGAAATTCCCTCGCAGCTCACCGGACCCGGGGATGGTGGCTGTGCGCAATCATCATGTGATGGTCTTGGTGAACCGAGTCGATGGCACCAATTGGCTCGTGCATGATGGCAATTCTGGCGGTGGTTTGACCCGGGAGCATGTACGGTCGATCGCCGGCTACACGATCGTTAACCCACACGGTACCCAACTGGCCGGCGGGACAGAGAATCCGCGCTAGCACCTCGGGGGCCTTCCGACGCACCATCTCACATTCATGGGAGTAAAGCGGACATGCCTTTTTGCACCGCATATGTCTGCCAATAACCCAAAGCGCACATTTCTCACTGACGCCAAATTAACTTCATAGACAGGACCCACGAACGGGCGGTCGCAGTGAACCAGAAACAGCAAAAACACCTCTCCGAGATATGCCGATGCGGCAAGGTGAAATTAGAGGTAGTCGGCCGACCGATTCTGACCGCCTCCTGCTATTGCGGGAGTTGCCAAGAAGCCGGAAGTCGCTTCGAGCAACTGCGTTCCGCGCCACCCGACCTCAATCCCGACGGTGGGACAGATTACGTCCTATATCAAAAGGATCGAGTCGAAGGCCATGCGATAAGAGGCGGTCTTTCTAATGGCGCCCGATGGGAAATTAATTCGGAAGTGGGCCAAGGTGGGCGCTTACCGATCTGGAAGTGTTCTATCCTGGGGATAGCCCGATGTCAGCGGAGTGCGCTGATCGGCGCCTGAGAATTGCCCGAAATTGAAATTGAAAAACCCTTTGCCTTGCCCGACCGCGCCCTTGCCGGACGTGAAATTTTCGATCTCTTCGTCAGGGTCAACGAACTTAGCGCTTCCATCCGGGTTGCTTCCGCTCTGATTGTCAATTGTAAAGGCATGCGCAGTCTTGGCTGCAACAAACGCAACCATTGCCACAGTGGCAAGCAATATAATTAGATTTTGGGGGCGGAATATGGTCATGGCGTTCTTCCCAGTCACTGCAATGACGCCCCTTAAACATAGTAGGGCACGCG
Organism: Pseudolabrys sp.; assembly: GCA_049674125.1. Classification (GTDB taxonomy): domain Bacteria; phylum Pseudomonadota; class Alphaproteobacteria; order Rhizobiales; family Xanthobacteraceae; genus Pseudolabrys. The sequence continues at coordinate 3,018 of JBATYN010000050.1, forward strand.
GTGAGTCGGGGTCAACTTGTAAAGCGCCTATTACTCCTGCCCTGCCCACGATGTTCGCTCACGGGGTAGAGCGGACATCAGTCACGGAAAAGCGGACATCCAGAAATGTCCGCTAATGACCCAAAGCGGACATTTCCCGTGTGCTCTCTCGAAAGCTTGCTAGAGCCCTGCGCTGCTTCAATCGTTGCTCTGCATCAACTTGATGAGGTCGGCTGCCGAGGCTCCTTCAAGCGCAAGACCATAGCCAACTTCACGAACAATGCGTTCCTTCAGCGGACGAATGAAATGCACGCGCGTATTTCGTCGCGTGACTTCTGGTGCTTTCAGGTACACATCAGCAAGTTCACGGGCGCGGGAGAGTGCATGACCGTCCTTCACGATTTCGGCAACAACGCCCCATTCGTAAGCCGTACGTACGGAAAGTGGTTGAGGGTTGAGCAGGAAAGCTTCTGCACGCCCGGGTCCGGCGCGGTAACTCCACGCCGTAAAGATTCCATCTCCCGGCACTATGCCACCGGCGAAATGGGGAAGATCATGGAACGTAGCGCTTTCCCCGGCGACAATCACATTTGCCAGCAGGGCGTATTCCGAATGCACGTTGACGCGTCCCTCAATGGCGGCGATCACCGGGACGCGAATATTCGCAAGATTCTCAAGGATCTGTGTGCCTTCATCATGCGTCTGGCTCCAGACGCCTGGGTCGGCGACATTGCCGAATGAAGGGAAATCAATCCCAGCAATAAAATCGCCGCCAGCGCCCGTCAGAATGACAATCTTGTTCGCCCGATCCTGGGCTATGCGATAGAACGCTTCGACGAAGTCGGTGTGATCCTGGGCCGTGAAATTCAGCGGTCCGTCTTTGGTGTGGAAGGTTACGACCAGCACGCCTTTCGCGTCGCGACCCATCTTGAGGCTTGAGAAGGCAGTGAAATAGTCAGGTTCCTTGTGTTGCGAAGATGTCATTGGATTTCCCGGTCTCGTTTGGCCGGATGTTGTGACAATATGCTTTCGGAAGCAACTCGAACGAATTAGGCCGACGAACTAATCGAATAGTCGCGCAATGTCCGCTATTGGCACAAAGCAGGCATCATTTAGTGCACTGCACATGTCCGCTTTCGGGGGTAAAGCGGAATGGCACGGATGTTGCCAACTGGTCATTCTCTTGGTTCTGATAAAGGAATTTATCGGAAATAATTCAGCCCTGTGCGACAGCGAGCTCAAGCGGAAAGTGGTCAACGACCTCGTGTCCACTGTCATTCACAATGAATGTGTGGCCGAGGAAAATTCCGAAAAGACCGTCTGCTGTGATCGGATTGGGTTCCGCCATAATGACCATACCTGGCTTCAAGATCTCTTCGAATTTTTCGGCGGCAACGTGCTCGGCGACAACATGCGGCTTGTCGGTGACCAGGTCGATCCCGTGACACTGTGTCGGACGTGACTGGTAGCCATTATCGCGAAAGAATTTGCTCGCGACACGCATGGCCTCGACGGGCTTGCCCGGTGCGATCTCCGCAATAATGCGTTGATAGCCCGGCAGCGTAATTTCATTCCAGAAGTTTTTCACCATTTCGGTGGGCTCGCCGACACAGATGGGTGAGCCGATCTGGGCGGTATAGCCGCGATAGCCGGCGGCGAGTTCCATATTGATGATGTCGCCATTTTTCAGCACTCGGGCGGAGGGCCGCGGGTTGCCAAAAACCATCGCGGGGTCCGCCATCGGCGTAGACCCGATAATCAAAAAATCGATATCGCCACCGCCGTCCAGGATGGCGGCGCCCGCCGCCGCGCGAAGTTCGTACTCTTTTACGCCGGGACGTGCCCGCGCCACCATGGCATCCATTGCATTGCCGCACAGCACCCCGGCTTTGCGGACGCAGTCGAGTTCCTCGGCGCTATGGATTGATAGCAGCTCGTGCAAAAAACCTTTGGTGAAGACCAGTTCAGCCTCGGGAAGGTTTTCCCGCAGGACATTGTATTGGTTGACCGGAAGGTAATCCGCGTGTCGCGGATCGATCTCCATCAAACCGATACGGCTGCGCTTAAGTTTCAGTTCGCGGATGCGCTCAACCATGATGTCGGCATAGCGGCCGTTACGGCTATGACGGACATCCTTGACGGCGACCTCGACCTGACGGCGTACCGCTTCCGCGTGGGTGCCGCCCATCGAATAGATCAAGGTGGGCTCGCCTTCACGTGGAACGAGGACGTAGCTCGACAGCGCGTGCCACTCCCAATGTCCAGTGAGCCACAGCATCCCGCCGCCGAAGCTCCAGTGGCTCGGCCCACCCGGGACAATCACCACGTCGAGCTTGTGTTCGCGCATTTTTTCGCGCAGGGCACGATAGCGGCGTTCGTATTCGGCCTTTGAGAATTGCTCCCACACGGCATCGCGGTAATAGGGCGTATCGCGCATATTAGCGAAGGGCAGCGACTGGTCGAGCTTTGTTCGCACGACGTCCCACGGTTGCGGACCGATACGTGGCGGGACAATGGTCATTGGAGGGGTTCCTGAACTAACGACGGGCGATGCCCGTGGGGCATCTCGTCTGGGCTGCACGTCAACCGAAGTTTAGTCGATTGGCTTGATATCCGCCTGCTTGGCGAGTTCGACGGTCGCGGCGAGATCATCATTAAAGAATTTGCCGAATTCTTCTACGCTGATCTGCTTCGGCTCGACGCCAAGCTTGGCCAGTTTTTCACGGAGGGTAGGATCGTTCAGCGCCATTACAGTTACGTCGTGGAGTTTTTGCACGACGGCCGGCGGAGTTTTCGCTGGTGCCGATAGTCCGTTCCAGAAGCGGAACACCGCGTTCGGATAACCCGCCTCAACGATCGAGGGCACGTCCGGCAAAAGAGGTACTCGGTCCGGCGAACTCACAGCTAATATCGTGAGCTTATCGCTTTTGAGCGCCGAGGCCGCTGCCGCTAGCGGAATGAAATAGAAATCGATCCGCCCAGCCATGACTTCCAAAAGTCCGCCTTCGCGGAACGGAACATGGTGGACGTCAATCTTGGCGGCGAGACGGAAACGCTCCGCAGCCATATGGGACGAGGAGCCAATGCCCGCGGACGCGAAAGTAAGCTTGCCAGGGTTAGCTTTTGCAGCTGCGACGAGGTCAGCAACTGTCGTGAAGCCACTCGCTTTAGCAGCGACCAGCAAGTTCGGCGACGTGCCGATCAGAACGACGGGAACGAAGCCGCGAACCGGATCATAGGACAGGGTGGTGTGCAGAACACTTTCGGTGGCCATCGATGAGGTGCTGGCTACAAGTGTGTAACCATCGGGCTCGGATCGCGCTACAAAGCTAAATCCGATGGTTCCTCCTGCGCCGGGTCGCGCTTCGATGACCATCGGCTGTCCGATCAGTTGTGACACCTGGTCGACGACGACGCGCGTTACGGTGTCGGAAGCGCTTCCAGCGGGATATGGGCTGATGACTCTGATCGGTCGGGTCGGGTAGTCCTGCGCGTCGGCCGGTGTAGGGGCTGCAAGGATTATGGATGTAGCGAGGCAACAGAGTAAGAGTGCGGGTGTAACGACGAGCTTTTTGAGATGACTCATCATGGTTCGGCCTTGCTGAATGCTGCCTTCTGCGCGGCAGTTTGGCTGAATTCGCCGAGTAGCCTCGCTGCGATGCTCACCGGGAGTTGCTGTTTGCGGAACTCAGTTAGTGTGGCAAAAAAAAAGTACAACATTGTCGTACCACTGACGGTAAAATAGGCCAAAATGAGCCCAAACGGTACGACATGAGCTGTGAACAAAAGTGACGAAGTGATTGAAAAGCCAATGAAGCCGCAAAAGGCGCTGAATCGGCGTTTTTGTGTCGCCCCTATGATGGAATGGACCGACCGGCATTGCCGCTTCTTCCATCGGCTACTGACGCGGCAGGCGCTGATCTATACCGAGATGCTGACCACCGGTGCGGTGCTGCATGGTGATCGCCAGCGCCTGCTCGGATTTGACCCGTTCGAGCACCCGGTCGCGCTCCAGCTTGGTGGTAGCGATCCGAAGGCCCTCGCACAATCGGCGCGCATCGGCGAAGACTTCGGGTACGACGAGATCAATCTCAATGTCGGCTGCCCCTCCGACCGCGTGCAAGAGGGGCGCTTCGGCGCCTGTCTGATGGCCGAGCCATCGTTGGTTGGCGAGTGTGTTGTCGCCATGAAGGATGCGGTCAAGGTTCCCGTGACGGTGAAATGCCGAATAGGAATCGATGACCAAAATCCGGATGAAGCGCTGTTTGCTTTCGCCGACACAATCAGGCGAGCCAATATCGATGCCCTGATCGTGCATGCCCGCAAGGCTTGGCTGAAGGGATTGTCACCGCGCGCAAATCGCGAAGTGCCGCCACTCGACTACGGGCTCGTACGGCGGCTAAAGGCGGCCCATCCCGACCTTGAGATCGTGCTCAACGGCGGCATTGCCACCTTGGAACAGGCGGAGGCCGAGCTCGGGGCCGTCGATGGCGTGATGATGGGCCGGGTAGCTTATACGGAACCTTGGCAGCTACTCGGTGTTGACCCCGTCCTTTTTGGCACACCGGCCCCGTTTGGATCGCTCAAAGAGGTCGCGCTGGCCCTCATCCCGTATATCGATCGTGAGTTGGCCAACGGCTCACGACTCCATTCAATCACTCGCCACGTGCTGGGGCTTTTCCGCGCAGTTCCAGGCGCGCGTGCCTTTCGCCGGCATCTCGCGACCGAAGCCGTCAAGCGAGACGCTAGCGTAGCCGTCATAGCTGATGCGCTGGCGCTGGTGCTGGACAGCCACCCCGATTTGTCGCACGTCGCCGCGTAAATCACGAAAACAAAGCGGACATCCGCAAGAGATCGTCAGCCGGTTTGTTTTTTGTAATGACGTAGAAACACCGCAATCCACCAAGCAAGCGCGGCGAGATAAATAAAAACCATCAAGAGCAACTGACTGATGGCCAGTGTTGGCGGGTTCATCGCATTCGCACGAATGACCACAATATGAATCCCGTAAATGAACACCACAGTTAAGGCGCCCAACCAGCAGGCATGCCGTAGCCAGAAGGGATCCTCGATTTGTTTCTGCCCACCGTCGGCAGACCGATTTTCGTGGCCAGGACTCTGAGCTTTTCCTTTAGCGTGTCGTGGAGCGGCGGACATGACCGAAACGAGGAACAGCGGGAATCCTATCAAACATATCAAGAAAACAACGCGATAAACCTCGCGGGTTGTCCAACTATCAGCGGAGCCACTCACGTCGAAATGAATAGCGATTTTATCCGGTAGATCTCCTATGCTATTGATGCTTAAAAAAGTGAAGATCACGAGCAGGGAGACAAAAATGACGAGTGATGTTCGATTCATTGGCGCATTTGTCGTTGATTGGGTGCCGCAGTTGTCGCCTTGAAGGCTTGCGAACCTCCAAATTTTAAATCCTACGATCGACGCGAATCAGAAAGCAACGACTTTCAATTTAACCACTGACCCTCTGGCGGCAATCGTCCGAACGCCCGAGAATGCGCTGGCTAGTTCATTTTTGTTTGTGGCGCAGTTATGGTGTCCCCGGTGCTTATCTTGGTTCTGGACAGAGACCACAATTTAG
>JBATYN010000051.1:0-18799 GCA_049674125.1 Pseudolabrys sp.
TCGCTAACGAGCCTGTTACCGGATTTACGTTGTCAGTTACGACAATCGTAGGCGCCGTCGGCGGCGTGGTATCTTCAATGACAACAAATGGCGCCGAGAAACTAGGATTGCCTGAAGTGTCAGTAACGCCGGCAGTGATATGGTAGGTACCGTCGCTTAACAGGCCAGTATGAACATTCGCGATGCCGCTTGTGACTTCGGATGTGGTCAGCGTATGAGCATTGCCTAAAGGTGCAGTTCCGTTAAAAAGCTGAACAGTGTTACCAGCGACCGCATCGGTGCCGCTTACGCTCACCGCGATCATCGGGTTAGGATCGTTGGTGCTCCCACCGTTGACAACTGGGCCGCTTGTTGAGCTTACCGAGCTAATCGATGGCCCGTTGGCCAGGGTGACCGCGCTGGTCACAGGCGCAATCGCAACGGTTACAACCACATCGGTTTGGCCCGCTGGCGTTATAGTTGGGACTACAACGACAACTTCTGTCGGTGCCGGTATGCTCGCTAACGGATGAAGATCGTTCGGATTGTCATTTTTGAGCAACGGTGACGGGTCAGGTGGCGGCGGTGGAGATGAACTCCCACCCGGACTGCTTGGAGCCGACTGCGGATTTATCCCTGGCGGCCCTGATGGTCCCGGCGGCCCTTGCGGTGCTTGTGTCGGCGCTTGTGTCGGTGTGGTTACCTGCGGATAGAATTGAATCAATTGCTGCGTCAATGCGCTCAATGCTGGATCCGCGTTTGCTGCGGCCACAAATGTCACTTGTGGTGGGGTATTGACTCCTGTCGCAGCAACCTGAGCATTTGCACCGACCGTCACCGTCCCGACCGATGTTCCGCCGACATACTGTCCGTTTACAAACCTTCCGCCCGTCAGAAGAGCGAACGTGCTTGGCTGGCCAGCGTTAGGGCCACTGATCTCTGGGGCCGCGTAATATTCGCAATGGCCCGCATCCGCGCAGGCAGCGCCACCAACCGTGCCACGAATTCCGATGACTGCGACCGAGGTTTCGATGTTTAGTCCGCCAGTCTTCGCAACCAACCCGGAAACGAATGCAAAGGCGCCTTGGATCAGACTGAAATGACCTCCGTTTCCACTCGCCGCGCTGACGTCATACAAAAATTCGTTCAGGGCCATCCGCGTGTTCGCGGATAGGTTCATCACTGTCCCATCGAGCAGACTGATACCAACGGTCGAATCGCTGCTGGTTTGAACGATGTCAGTTTTATTCAACGCGTCGCCGACGTTGACAGTGACGGCTGCGCCATTGCGCACGACGATCACCGAACCGGTAAGTTTTTCGACCTTTCCGATAACCTGCGCGGACGAACTAGGCGCGGTCGCTTGCGCATATTGGTTGGGAGCGATCGAGCCTGCGAGCTTCTCGACAAGGTTTGCTGAAAGCGTCGCACCGTTCGGCGAAACGAGGTCCGGTAGCTTTTCGTATCGGAAATAGTCGAAGATTATAAACTTTCGCCCATCCGACCCGATAAGAGTCAGATCTGATCCCGTTCTCTTGAATTCGGCTGAGAATAATAAATCCGCATCTGGAACCGTCAGGAATGCTGCGTCTGGTTGCAGGTTGGCAATTGCATGGGTTTGGTTGCTTGGAGCAACGTTACTGCCGATAGCAACCTGCGGCGCCGTCGGTTCAGGAACAGAACCACCGGCCGCACCAAAACCATTCCCATCGATATGGGAATCACCGAACAACTGCTTGCCCCTTCCCCTGTATCAAGAGCGGGTAGTTTTGTTCTGACGTCGCCGAAACCCGCGCTTACTAATTTTCTGCTTCCCAACACCCCAAGGTTCGCAGCACGGCCTGGACGATCAGGCCGAATGCCGCTGATTCATTCAAAATCGTGAAAGGGGGAAAATCGTCGAGACAACATACCAGCGCACCGCCGCTAACAGCGGCGCGCGCACGAGCCCCGTACTGCATGGCATTTACCCCCCACGCCACGCAGCAATAGTGTCATAATACCTATGGTTGTCAATCGCTTGCGCGCAATCAGGCTATTTTTTAAACCGAAAAGAGCTAATGCGAGTGGACAAACCGCTTTGTTGTCATGAATCCTATCGCCGCTCGGGGTCCGCCTTACTCCCAGTGGGCATTCGCCGCTGATTCCGTGTGTGGCAATGTCGCAAGATGATCGACGGTGGTATTGCGCTTTATTGTGTTGGCCAACACAGCGCCTCTGTCAGCACCCGCCTATTGTTTTTGTCAGATATCCTATTTGCCGGGTCAGAGGAGACCACCATGAGGTTCAATTATCTGACCAATTCAAGCGGATTCACGCGGATCACCGCCTATGTGGGGCAATTGCTCGACGGCGCCGCAGATGAGCACATCGAAGAACTCTCTCAGAAACTGCGTCCAGATCCGGCCATCCGCGGACTAAATCGCGGCTACGACCTGAGCGAGCTGATGGCCCGGACGGTCGCCCATTGAATCGGGAACCTTCCCCAGTCCCCCGGCAATTAGTCATTAGCGGACATTTTGCGCTGCGGTAGTCATGTCCACCTTGTCCTCGAAAGCGGACATGTGCAGTGCATCAGGCGATGTCCGCTAAGGCCAATAGCGGACATTTGCGAAATGGCTCCCCGCACAAACAGAAAGACCGCCTCACAGCGGTCTCTCCTAAATCCGATCAGGTGTTTGGATCACGCCGCAGCAGCCTTCCGCTTCCTGCGCCGTGCAAGCAGACCCAGTGCACCAAGACCGGTTGCAAAAAGCGGAAGTGCCGCTGGCAGAGGGGTGGTTGGTGGCGTCGAAGTAGATGCCGTCAAAGAACCGCAAGCGCCACCCTGGCATATAGCAGTAAAAGCCTCGGGCCCGCTTGATGTAGGGTAAAACAGGGCAGTGTTGATAGCGCCGCCGGCGTAACCAGCTAGTGACGACACGGGCAGTACCAAAAGCAGACTAAAACCAGTCGCGCCTTGGTTAAGGGTGATATCCCAGAAGCCGGACACTCCTGCTACGGATGACGTAAGGACAGTAAATGCTGTCGGTGCAAGAGTATTGGGTGGGTTCGGGACCGTAACGTCTGCTGTGCCGACCGCGCCGCTGCTGATATCAAGCGTTCCGCCTAACGGAAGAGAAGCTGTACCCGTGACATCAAACGTAGTGGCGTTTGCCGCTCCAACGGTGAGTGCCAACACGCAGGCTGCAACCAGACAATTCAAACGCAACATATCTACCTCCATACTGGTATGCGCGCGAAGACGCGGCAGCCGAGGCTGTCAGCAATCTTGTCGCGCAGATTTAAGCTACTGAGTTTTCCCGACATGGCTCCGTCCCTTCCAAAACACGGTCTGATACCGCGGAGGGATCCGTCGCCGTTATCAACAATGGGCCGCTAATCGAAACAATGGAGGTATTGTATTCGACAAAGACGAGTATTTATCCGAAACAGCTAGTTATTTTACGCCAAAGCAACATTGGATCCTGCTCACCGTAGGCACGCGACAGTGCCCGCCTGGATCAATCGCGGTCCACGAATCGTCGTGTCACACTTCTGACATGTGTCCACAACGAGATCGATCCGATAAAAATTTCCCTATGTCCGCTTTGGATCAAGAGCGGACATGAGCGATGTTAAACGGCATGTCCGCTAAGAGCCAACCGCGGACATTTCCTGAAGTGGACCTCGTTGCATTTGAAATTGCAGCGATGGGGATCGATCGCCCGGCGAGCGTCGAATCCTAGACATGTGTTGATACCGAAAGCCGCCAAGTAGCGTGAGGCAAAATGATACCGTGCGCGAGTACATCGTGCGGCCTCCTATTCCATCAATTAAATGCGAGGAATTACAAACCAATGTGAATTGCCTACTCGCAATGGATTGCTACGTGCAACGGAGGGGGCGTAAGCGAAAGGCACCTACATGATCTCGAACAAAGTAAAACTTCTTTCAGCAGCCGTTGCTGCGGCCGCCTTAATGGCCAGTCCGGCACTTGCTGCCAGCAAAACTCACAAAGCAAAGGTGCCGTACTCCAACGCGTATGCTTTCCAACCCCAACAAGCGCGTGAACTGGTTGGATGGGAGGGACAGTATCTCGGCACAGATCCTGACCCGAACATACGTTTTCAGTTGCTACGGGACCAAAATCTGGGCGGCGATTAGTCCCAGGTTACTCCAGCTCCAGAACGGGGGAAGCCGTCTAAGTCGGCGGCTTCTCTCTATAGCGTATATCCGGCCATGTCCGCTTTGTGCTGATGGCGGACATTGGATTTCTGCCCGTCCGATTGATCACTGCACTCTTTCACCATCGACCCACCATGTCTTGCCGCGGCGCGTCACAATGGCATAGCCATCGTCGTCATCATTGATGACGTCGACTTCCGTACCTTTTGGCAGGCGGATGGGGCAATCCTTGTTAATGTGACCGCCTTTTGGAGTCAGTGACTGCATTGTGTACTTATGCGCGGCGCCCCAGCTCGTACAGGCATAAGTCTCGGCTTTGATCACCCCAGACCGGTTTTTCGGCCGGCGTTGTAAATAGAATTGCGAGAGCACTTGCGAAAGAGCCGAATTTCAACTTCGTCAAGATGACTTTGTCACGGGGCATGTCATTTACAATCCGATAAGCACCGCGGTCATGTTCGCCCCGGCTTTTCGCCACGATAGCAGTTCGCACGAATATCTACTTTGGGTCAAAAGCGGACATGTGCGGTGCAAAGAGGGATGTCCGTTTTGTGCCAGAAGCGGACATCGCCCGTCCAAACTGGTTTCCGCGCTCGTCCGCTGTGCGCACAAGACTGGATCACACAAATGTGGGCAACCTGGCGTGGAACGTGCGCCATTTAAATGCGTTTTCTCACTGGCGGGTTCGGGAGCGAGGGAACCGATGAACCAGCGCGACCAGGAACTTTTGGACAAGCAGCTGTGGGGGATGGGACCGACACCACCGCGCCACAAGGGCGCATTGAGTCTGGCGTTCCTTGCCGTTTTTTTAGGCGGTCTGTCGATCGGCGGTTTTCTTTTTGCACACAACAACGACCGGGCGCGAATAATGGCGCAAGACCCGATGATCGTTCTGTCGCTCCTAAACGCCGCGTCGCCAACGCCGCGCTAGCAACACGCTTGAAGGAATGACCGCCATATCCCAACAGCGGACATTTTCAGTGCACTAGCGCATGTCTGCTTAGTGTCATGAGCGGACTATCGCGACGCGGGAGCGATGTCCACTTTGCCCCCGGAACCTGACATTAATGAGTCGCCAAAATATCGCGAGCATGATCTCAACAGATCGGCGAGATGGACCGATCAGCAGCTGCCTCGCCAACATTTCAACGTGGTACGACGCCCGGTACTGCCACGGGTATAGCTGAGATCGGCTAACTAATTTGAATGCAACGCAATTCGGCGCCAGCTTTTCCACTCCATCAGCGGGGCGACACAAAAGCGCCGAGTCAACGTTTTTTGCTTTTTATTTTCTCAGTCACGTGACCACTTTTTGCCATGTCTCAAAATCCGGCCCCCTGTCTGCCGTCGCTATCGACCGCTCCATCGCGGAGTCAAAAAACGCTGCGTATGGAATGTCCGCCAAGTGCCAGTAGCGGACATTGTGGCCCACAAGTGCTCAGAGTCTACAACGAAAGAAGGAAATCCCCATTTCGGGAAATGAAGGATAAATCCGGGTTATTTGATTGTCAGAATCGATTTTCGCACTGACTTCCTGCGTACCAAGTACCGCTATGTCGGTCGTGCACGAAGCAATCAAATGCAGAACGCCACTTTCCTCTTTGCGACTGGTTATTTTGCACGCCTTTGCCTGTCCTCTCATTTGATTGCCTTCAACTATGAAGCCGCCGCCAAAAACGTCAGAGTTCCTGGTCATCGAAGTTTTGTTGTTCTTTTTTGCGAATACCTTGTCGCAATTCGACGCATCGGCGGTCCAGGCGCCGTTCAGGTCGAACGCACTGGCAGAAAAGCTAACGACTATACAAATGGCAGAAATGAGTATTCCAGCACCCAAGTTTGACATTGTCACTCTCCATTGGATGTAGCAGTGACCGAGATTATATCTTGGTATGGTCCGATACAATTACCTGACATTGCCCTGATCGAAATTTGGGGCTTCATGCAGTCTCGGTGGCATGCCGAACAAGGTCGGCAATCGGCTTCACTTTAGTTCGGGGAATGCAGCGATGGTGGCCGCTGTGTCGACCATCGGCTGTTGATTGTTTGTAATGAAGCCGGAGCTCGGCCGATCAAGATCCAGGATAAGATATATGACAGCGGATATGAGCAATCCCATGACGTAGACCGGCAACCGGGTGCGTTTCACCTCAAGCCCGCTCGTGTAACCTGCAAATCCACCGGCGACAGCGGCGATCGCGAAAAGCGCCAGCAGCACAATATTTGGGACTCGACTGCGAAGTGCCGCCAATCTTTTTCCCTGATCATCGATCATTGCATTGAGCGACTCTATAAAAAGCCCGGTAGGTATCAATCCCTTGTCATTGGCGGCCATGGCTTTTGCCTGCTGCCATAGTGCTTCCTGAAGCGCATTCGAGCGATTAACAACAGCCATTCGCTCGACCAGAGATGTGCCGCTCCGGACGATGTCGAGACGAATTTGCACATATTCTTGCAACAATTTCAGTGTTTCAGTTCGGTGTGATTCGGGTAGCAGGCGGGCGCGAAGCGCCGTTGTGCCGATCGCGTTGGCTTCGTTCAATACCGCATCGCGCCGAGCCTCGAACCGCGACAGCGCCATAGAAAAGGTAAAGGCGATCATTAGCGCCAGCAGCCCGAGCATGGCGCTTTCCAGCGTGGTGATATTGCTACCGCCCCTACCCTCAGCACGCACGCCAAGCTGCCATCCAATTTCGCTCACCGTCAGAATCACAGCGAGTCCAACCAAAAAGACGATCAGCAGTGGGTAGTTGTACAATTCAACCATGATGATGCAACCAGCCTCTCAGCACGACGGACCCCGACGCCGGCAATTAGACTGGCAGCAAAGCCCGGGCTGACGGGGTCGGCAACCCTAGGCAACACGTTCGCACATGAATTTTGCGAATTGTGGCTTGGGCGGCATGTTCACTTTGGGTGATTAGCGGACATTCGCAATCTGCGTGTTGATCTGGCGCACGCGTAGCTTGAAATTGGGCAAAGAACGTCACGCGAATCGCGTTTAGCCGGTACAATGGCATTCCGCTATTTGACCATTAATCAGAAATGAGAGCCGTATATCTCATTCGCATTCTAAATTGGGGAATCGTCGTGAGGATGTGCATTGTCGCTGTATACTTATCTATAGCGCGCAGTATCGGCGGTGTAATCGCGGCAAACTGGAAGGACGACAGCCGCGTTGATCGAACGAGTGGCAAGAAAGTTGCTCAGATGAGTACTGTAGGGAATGGCGCCATTCGACAGTTCCAAAGAGCTGTAACATCCAAATTGGTGCTCGCGTGTGCGCATCCGGCCGGTGGTGGCGCAGACCGCTTGTCCGCATATCTTGCATTCTCAGAACCAGTAGCAATTGATGACGTGCGCCTACGCTATCGTTACGATAATGACACCGTGCGGACTAAAATTGCTGCGACATCGCGGCGCGGGGATTATTTGTCGGTGTCAGATACTTCTCGCGGAGACAACTTTCTCCAAAACTTGAAAAAATCATCCGAGCTTAGAATTGAAGCGAACCTTCCCTGGGCAGGTTCCTTGCTTTTGCAGTTTGATATTGGTGATGCCGAAATTGTTATAAAAACGATGCCTTGCAAATAGGATACCCTCTTTTCCAAGGCGCACGCAGCGCCACTTTATGCCGTCTGCCGACTATTTGCTCTCTTCAACCGGTCGGCCGCCACCACCCCGAGTGTGTGCTCCGCAATCATTAGTTCTTCGTCGGTCGGAATTACGAAAAGTTTCAGGCGGCTATTAGACCGGGAGATAAGCAGCTTTCGGCTCACATTCGCATTCGTGTCCAATTCTGTCCCTAGCCACTCCAGCTTTTCTGCAATTCGTGCGCGGAGACCCACTGAATTCTCGCCAATCCCGGCGGTAAACACAAAAGCATCAAGTCCGCCAAGTGCCGCTGCGAGCATGCCGGCATAGAGACCAATACGGTAGACAAAATAATCGACAGCGAGCTTGGCGCTGGGCTCATCGCCCGTTTCAAGCACGCGCATGTCATTGCTGATACCGGACAGGCCTTTCAATCCGCAATCGTTGTACAAGAACTTCTGCACGGTTTCGGGGCTCATCCCTTTTTGTGAAATCAGATAAAGAACGACCCCTGGATCGATTTGGCCGGGCCTCGTCCCCATGGCCAGTCCATCGAGCGCGGTAAATCCCATGGTACTTTCAACGCTCCGGCCGTCCGCCAACGCGCACATCGAGGCACCGCTTCCCAGGTGCGCAATAATCACCCGGGACTTCGCAGTTTCGGGGAAAAGCTCTTGCATACGCCTTGCAACAAATTCGTATGAAAGTCCGTGGAAGCCATAGCGACGCACGCCTTCTTCGTAGAAGCTTTCGGGCATGGCAAAGCGATCTGCAACAGCGGAATGGCCTCGATGAAATGCTGTGTCGAAGCAGGCCACTTGCGGCAGGTCAGGTTGATTCTTGAGGAGCGAACGTATCGGCGCGAGATTATTGGGCTGATGCAACGGCGCAAGCGGAATGTAGCGCTCAAGCTTCTCAACAACCTCATTGTCGATAAGCACTGGCCGGCTGTATGCAGGACCGCCGTGGACAACTCGGTGACCGACGGCGATGAGATTCAACTTTTGTGACGTGCGGAGCCACGTCCCAGCCTCACGAATTGCTGCGGGTACATCCGAAACGACATCTGTTGTGTAAGATTGATCGATGAGTGTGGCATCATCGATCCCTTGAGCCCGCAGACGTGGCTTCGTTCCGATGCCATCCATCTGGCCTTTTATGAGCCGTCTAAGATGGGATTTCCCGCCGGTCTCAAATACCTGAAACTTCACGCTTGACGAGCCCGCGTTGATGACCAGGACCGTATCCATAGCGATCACGCCGCTGGAAGAGCTGCGGTGCGCCGCCGGGCGTCGGCGAAAAGCACAGCAGCGGCGCAAGAAGCCATCCGCGCGCGCACAGAATCAGCACGCGACGTCAAGATAATTGGAACCCGTGCGCCCAAAACGAGTCCAGCCGCATCGGCCTTCGCCATAAATATAAGATTTTTCGCAAGCATATTGCCGGCTTCTAGATCCGGTACGACCAGAATTTGTGCGCGTCCGGCAACCTCTGATCTAATACCCTTTATTTTTGCAGCTTCCGGATCGATCGCATTGTCAAAAGCAAGGGGGCCATCGAGCACGCCGCCGGATATTTGGCCGCGATCGGCCATCTTGCACAGCGCGGCCGCTTCGATGGTGGAAGGTATTTTCGACGTCACGGTTTCGACCGCCGAAAGGATGGCAACGCGTGGCGTACCGAGGCCGACCTGGGTGAAATGGTCGATCGCAGTTTGGATGATGTCACGCTTTACATCCAGATCGGGAAATATATTGATCGCAGCATCGGTGACGAAAAGGGTCTCGGCATAACTCGGTACATCCATGACGAAAACATGGCTTATGCGGCGAGCCGTTCGCAATCCGGTCTTGCTCGAAGTTACCTCACGCATGAGCTCGTCGGTGTGCAGGCTACCCTTCATCAGCAGCTCACCTTTGGATTCGTGGATCAGCTGAACGGCCTTGGCGGCAGCGGCCTCGCTATGAGGCACATCGACGATCTCGATGCGGCTGATATCCAGACGATGTTCGCGTGCTACAGCGGATATCTTGGTGGCAGGACCAACGAGTATCGGAACGATGATACCGGCTTCGGCTGCTTCGATAGGGCCGCGCAACGATGTCTCATCGCAAGGATGTACGACAATGGTGGTGGCAGGCGGCACGACCTTCTGAGCCCGCGCGATGAGCCGTTCGTATTTGGAGAGAGGCGCATGGGCGCCTGGGCTGATTGCCATGATCTCACTGCTTTGTTGGGAGGGCATGTTGATTCCTCGGTGATCTTTTCAGCGACGTATCAGAAGGCTTTGGCCTGGGATTTTTTCGAAACCTCGCGAAGGTGCGGCCGGGTCCCGCCGGCTTTAAGGCCGAACAACCGCGCCACCTCCCCTATTCTTCTCTTATCTTCAGCGGATAATTCGCCGCGCGCGCTCAGGACCTGCTTGATGAGGCCGTAGCCTTTCTCGCGGGTTTCCATGTCGGGCGGTAACATTGATGGAATTGCAGCTAGCGCTGCTTCTTCATCGATCAACAGGATATTGAACTGCTCACGCACGAGAGCCTTGAAGTTCTCGATCGGAATGTCACCGTGTGCCTCGCGGATGCGGCGGGCCAGTTCAAAGCCTCGCTCATCAACGGCAGCGCGTTTCATCCCCGCATAGATGAGGCTGCGGATAATGGCTGCACGAAGGCCGCCGGCAGGGATGCGCGACTTGAGCTCGGCAATGCGTTTTTGCAGAAGCTCGTGGTGCATCGGATTCTTGGCGGCTTTTCGCAAAGGTTTTGTTGCCGCAGGGTCGATGCCCGCCGCGGCCTGGAGCATCGATGAACCATAGATTGCAAGGAACATCCTCTCAGAGAATGTCTCGCTCGCCTGGCGCCATGCGTCGAGCGCAGCGACGATCTGATTGGACCAATTCTCCTGCATGATAATGAATGGATTATCGTCCCCTACGCTCTTTCGGTTCTCACGAACCCGCTCGGCAAGCGCAGCAACCGGGGCCACCGCCAGATTCTGGTCGGAGAAAAGCTCGTACTGCAGGCGCAGGGGGTGCAATTGCCGCATTCGGTCCGCCACCGGGGCACTAATTAACGCTCGTACGAGAGGCTGCATAAAAGTCCGATAGAGAGAAAGATTTATTTCGGAAACGCGTGCAGCCGTTGCGAATCGTCGCTCGTCATCCATGCCGTTGCCGCCAAGCGCCCTGATGTCGTCGAGCGTTCTCGCTTCGCACCGCATCACCCAGTTTCCGCTCGCGAGATCAGGATTTGTCGTGTCTGCAGTCTTGTCGTCGAAGATCGCCTCGTAAAGCCCGGGCGGCAGGGTATCGATTAGATCGATATTGCTCGAAAGCTCTCCATGTTCCTTTTTTGCAACACCTCCGGAAACGAAGATGCCAAGGTGCCCAACCGATTCATGAATTGTGTAAACGATCGTCTGTCCATAGGACCGGATATCGTCAACATTCTCGTACAGATCGAGAATCCAATCGAGTGCCTGTTGCGGCGGTGTAATATTGTCGCCTTTCGAGCAGAACACAACGATTGGTGAACGGATGTTTCGCAGATCGATCGTGGTGCCGTCCGATGCTTGAATTCGCCCTGCGGCAAGCTTGTTGCCAATAAAGAGTTCGTCAACGATAAACTGGATCTCCTCCGCGTTCAGGTTGACGTGGCCTCCCCACCACTTCTCGAATCCCAGGTAGCGCGGGCCTTCCTTGTCGATCTTCGAATAGAGATTGTATTGCTTGCTCCAGAGTGTGTTTGCAAGATTCTGATTTTCGAAATTCTGCACCAGCCAGGCACCATCGAACTTTCCATGGCCGAGATCGCCGGCAAGTGCGGTCAGCCAGCTGCCGCCGAGCAGTCCACCCGAATAACGCATGGGATTCTTGCCGTGTACGCCCGCCCAATAGGAGAG
Source organism: Pseudolabrys sp. (assembly GCA_049674125.1). Classification (GTDB taxonomy): domain Bacteria; phylum Pseudomonadota; class Alphaproteobacteria; order Rhizobiales; family Xanthobacteraceae; genus Pseudolabrys. The sequence continues at coordinate 11,638 of JBATYN010000051.1, forward strand.
CGGCGATCCCGCAACGATGATAGGGCCAAACAATTCCGGACGAAGGGCCGCCAGCATCATGACCGCCCATCCCGCCTGACAATTTCCAATCACACAAGGTTTTCCGCTGGCCTGCGGATGCGCGGCCGTAACTTTTTCAATGAAAACCGCTTCGGCACGAGCGATGTCCTCGATGGTTTGTCCCGGAACAGGATCTGGAAGAAAGCCGACGAAATAACAAGGATGGCCGGCCTTCATTGCAACGCCGATTTCACTGTCCGCTTTGAAACCACCGATGCCTGGGCCATGTCCGGCGCGCGGGTCTACGACAATGAACGGCCGCAGTTTCGGATCGATGTCGAAGTCTGCCGGCGGAATGATCCGTACGACGCAATAGTTTACCGGGCGATCGAGCGTGCGCCCATCGACGACGAGCTCGAATTTATAGTCGAGTACATTCGGAGCGGTCTGCTCCATTTGTTTGCGGTACTGATTTCCGCGCTGGCGCATCACATCCCAGAAAAGAACGGTGCGCTGCGCAGCATCGATCGCGTATTCCATAGCGGGCGCGAACATGCCAAACGGCGTTATCGTCGACGCCTTTGGGACAGATGTTTTTTGCGCTGACGACATTGGCGTGCTCCTGAATCACCCTTGCGCTTGCCGGCGCTTGATAAAAACCACTCGCTCAAAGTCGACTTAATTGCTTCAACTACGCGTCGATCGCCGCAGGGAGCTTCGGGCCCTACCGGGCATTCAATTTTCTTGTCATCAAGTGCGAGCGCCCTCGTCCAACATGCTACTTGTTTTCTTGTAGGGCTAAGAAAACAGCGTCCATTGATACAGATCAATGACCCTGGAATTGTGATTTCTTAGAAACAGACAATAAATCAGAGCTTGAGGTATCGTATTATGGCAAGCCTGTAATCGGCGGTTTGCTGCCTGCCATCGGAAAGAACGAGGGGAGATCCGCCGGCGCCCCTTTAGCCGTAATTGAGTCGACTATCGGCAGCGAATGATGATTCTGTAGTGACTAAGCCTGCAATTCCACCAAATCGAAACATTTTCCGAACTCATCCCCATACACAATCTTCGAGTTCGATGAAAAAAGGGCGCCGCGATGCTTCCTAAAGTAAAAGCCAAGCTTCTCGAAGGCAAGAAAGGCCTGATCGTTGGCATCGCGAACGAAAATTCGATTGCCTGGGGATGTGCCAAGGCGTTCCGGGCGTTCGGCGCCGAAGTGGCCGTTACATATGTGAACGACAAGGCACGGAAATATGTCGAGCCGCTCGCGCGCGAGATAGAAGCGCCGATTGTCATGCCCCTCGATGTGAACACGCCGGGACAAATGGAGGCGGTCTTTGAGCGGATCGCCAAAGAATGGAATAAACTGGATTTTGTTGTTCACTCCATCGCTTTTTCGCCAAAGGAGGCCCTCCAGGGCCGCGTTGTCGATGTGTCGCGGGAAGGCTTTGCCACCACTATGGATGTATCTTGCTGGACCTTCATTCGCATGGCACGTCTTGCGGAGCCATTGATGCGTAAGGGTGGCACGCTATTCACGATGTCATACTACGGCAGCCAGATGGTCGTTAAGAATTACAACATCATGGGCGTAGCCAAAGCAGCTCTTGAGTGCGCGGTCCGCTACATCGCGGCTGAACTCGGCCCAAAGGGGATCCGCGTTCATGCGATTTCCCCCGGACCTCTTGCGACGCGCGCCGCATCCGGAATTCCGGAATTTGATGCGTTGCTCGACAAGGCCAAAGCGAAGGCGCCTGCACGCAGTCTTGTCAGCATCGACGATGTGGGCGCTGCCACGGCTTTTCTTGCGCACGACGCAGCGCGCCTCATCACAGGCGAAACTCTATATATTGATGGCGGCTATCATATCATCGACTAGGAGCGGCAGGCTGAGTTCGTCTTCCTGACGCGCGTGCTTGTATACTCCGGTTATCGCGCGCATCGCACGTAAGGCACTTGCATCTCAGGAATTCCGGAAAACACCCTGGTCAGCTTGCTTTTGATCTGTATCAAGGCACTTTACCCTGGTCTAAGCGAACCAGATTGCGGGAGTTCATGCAGATGATAGGCGATCCGTTCCTGAACTACTTTGCACTTGGGCTGCTCTTTTTCGTGGTCGCGGTGCTGTTTTACGGCATCATCGCAATTCACGACGTGCCGTATTTGATCGCTAAATCACGTGAACACCCCCACCAAGATGCAATCCACGCGGCTGGATGGGTGAGCCTGTTTACATTGCATGCACTATGGCCGTTTCTTTGGATCTGGGCGATGGCCTACCGTCCGGAGCGCGGGTGGGGATTCTCGCATAATGCGACGCCCGGCACCGGATCGGTAGATAAAAGCGAATTGGAAATTCTGCGCCGGCGTATCACCGAGCTTGAGATCAGCCTCCAAAAGGACGCCAAATAATGGAAATCCTGCTGATCTTAATTTACGTGTCGATCTGCTACGTCATCTTCAAGGTCTTCAAGATTCCCGTCAACCAATGGTCGCTCGCGACGGCGACGTTTGGCGGCATTATCGGAATCGCGTTGCTTCTTTTGGTAATGAACTACAATCATCCATTTACGAACAATGCGCGTATCTATTTTTCTGTGACGGCAGTCTTGCCGACAGTGAAAGGCCGCGTCATTGAAGTCCCGGTCAAGACAAATACGCCGCTAAAGGAAGGCGATGAGCTGTTTCGGATCGATCCAAGGCCGTATCAATATATTGTAGATCAGAGAAAAGCCGCGCTCGCCGAGGCAGAGCAGAACGTCAAGCAGTTGAAGGCATCTTTAGATCAAGCGACTGCGACATCGGACCGAGCCAATGCACAGTTTCAGTTAGCGCAACAGACTTATGAACGCCAAGTTGAGCTGCTTGAAAAGAAAGTCGTCGCACAGGCTACGGTAGATACTGCCACACGGAATCTCGAAGTATCGCGACAAAGTTTAACGGCAGCTAAAGCCGACGAGGAACGTGCCCGACTCGCCTTTGTGTCGAACATTGGCGGCGTTAACACCACGGTCGCCCGTTTGACTGCGGAGTTGGCTGATGCCCAGTACGATCTTGATCAGACCGTGACAAGGGCGCCGAGCGCCGGTTTTGTCACACAGGTCGCCTTGCGTCCCGGAATGTATGTGATCCCCGCGCCACTGCGACCTGCGATGGTCTTCGTTAATACGGAGGAGCACGACAAAGAATTGGGAGCCGCCTTCCAGCAAAATTCGCTTCAGCGCGTCAACGCCGGGGACGAGGCCGAAATCGCCTTCGATGCTGTGCCTGGCCGCGTTTTTAAGGGCAAGGTGCGCCTGGTACTCGATGCAATTGCAGCCGGCCAGCTCCAGGCATCGGGAACGCTTGTGGATTTTGGCGCTCTGACAAGTGGCGGCCGAGCGCTCGCCGTCATCGACATCAAGGAAGATCTCTCAGGTTATCAGATCCCGCTCGGCGCCGCCGCGCAGGTTGCCATTTACACCGAACATTTTGAACATCTCTCGCTATTAAGAAAAATATTGCTGCGCATGCGCAGCTGGGAAAACTACGTCTTCTTAGAGGGACATTGAGTCTTAAGTTCCGGAACTAATCTACCCCAACCCAATTTTTTGGGTTGAGACTTTTTGACGGATCCTCAATTACTTTGACGGGAAAAGCCCAAAATATAACGGTGCTATTTTTCGGCCCAGCTTAGGCTGACACCTATGTCACCTGGCATTCCACCTGGCCAATCAATGATCTGAAATTTTATCCGATAGCCTCGAGGCTGCATATATTTCTTCCAAAATTGAAAGAGCTCTTTCGGCAATCCAGTCAGAGTGTCTTCCCAACCCGGCTCCTGTTGATTAATGGCACGACCGTGATCTGTGAAAAGCGCGTTGGGGAACCGACCAACTAACACTTCAGTTAGACCGTTATTGACTGCTCTGTTTACGATCGCAGCCGCTCTCTTTAGTCGCTCTTCATCGGCTACCCCAGACGGCTCCTTCAACTTATCGATCAATGCCTTCTTTTCGGCCTCCACTACTGCTTGCTTACGCATATAGTCGGAGGCCTTTTCTGCTTCAGCTATAGCCATTCTTTTACTGCAATCTGCCGCATTCGGCAGGAGATCGTCAGCTTTCGTATTCATAACCATTCTCCAAATAGTATGACCGATTGCTCTCTGAAGCCCGAAAATCCACCCTTCCTTTTAAAAACTTACACCTCGATTGGTTTTGACCTAAGTCAATAGGTCGTTGCAATTCATGAGGCTGAATGTCGCGCGGATACGGATTATAAGCACCAACTCGATAGATGGACAAAATGAAAAGTAAAAAGCCAAGGACCACTGTTGACGGTCCCCCGAAGATGAAGCGCAAAGCTTACGAAAAAGAGCTGCACAAGCTCCAGGTCAAATTGTGCCGATTGCAGGAATGGGTCAAGCAAAAGGGCGTGCGGGTAATTATCGCTTTTGAGGGGCGTGACGCCGCCGGCAAGGGGGGAACGATCCGGGCGCTGACCGAAAGACTCAGCCCAAGGATATTCCGCGTTGTCGCGCTTCCGGCGCCGTCGGAGCGGGAAAGGTCACAATTGTTCCTCCAGCGCTACATCCAACAATTTCCAGCAGGCGGCGAAGTCGTTATTTTTGACCGCAGTTGGTACAATCGTGCCGGCGTCGAGCACGTCATGGGATTTGTCAACAAGGAAGGCTACGAACGCTTTTTGACGCTGGCGCCTAAAATCGAAAAATATATCGTAGATGCCGGTATCATACTTATAAAGATCTGGCTGGAAGTCGGGAAAGACGAACAGGAGCGACGCTTCCTGGCTCGTATCAACGACCCGATGCGGCAATGGAAACTAAGCCCCATGGATATCGAATCGTATAAACATTGGTACGAGTATTCAAAAGCTCGCGACATGATGCTTCAAGCGACCGATAGCAACCACGCGCCGTGGTTCATTGTTCGCTCAGATGACAAGCGGCGTGCGCGCCTGAACTGCATCTCGCATATTTTGGATTCGATCCCCCACAAAACGATCCACACTGAGAAGGTCAAATTGCCCAAGCGGCTAGACAGCAATCAATACAACGACCAGCGATCGTTGAAACGCCGACGGTTTGTGCCGGAAAGATACTAGTGAGCGAAAGCAGTTGTATCGCTCTGGATTGGTGGCTTTTCAATCAAGCTTTCCGTGATCGCTTCCTTCTCGTGCCGCCAAGGATACTTTCGAGCGTTATGGTCCTGTGTATTCCTCCAACCCTCTCACCTATCCCGTCAGCCCGCAGTAAATCTCGCACCCGTCCGCGCGCGCCGACGATACGCAGCGTGATGCCATGGGATGCGAGTTCGTCGTACAATTCCTGCAGCATTTTCGACCCGGCGAGATCGATGAACGGCGATGCCGATAGATCGCATATGACCAGACGAATATTGGCCAAATCGGTCGTTCGAAGGTGCTCCAGAACGGATTCAAGAACAGAGTCAGCATTAACATAAATCAGTGAAGCTTCAGGGCGGAAGGCAACCGCGCTGCCAAGCGGCTCATTTTCGGGATGGCGAGCAAGATCAGAATAGTTGTTCGTGCCGGGAACTCGACCCAGAAACGCTACGTGTGGAAGCGATACTCGCGCCAGCAGCATCAAGACGGATGCCAACGCAGCCAAAAGGATGCCTTGCAGAATTCCCAACAATAGCACTGCGCAAAATGCGATTCCCGCGGCATAGAAATCCAGCCGGCTCACCCGCCACATGCGGACCATGGCGGGAAAATCCAGCAATCCTGACACGGCGACGAGCACGACTGATGCCAGAACTGCCTTTGGCAGATTCTCCAATAGTCCCGTAAAGAAAACCAGGCAGAGCGCCAGCGCAACTGACGCAAATACCAGGGCTAAAGGAGTACGCGCGCCTGCTTTGTCGTTCACGGCGGACTGAGAAAGGCCGCCCGCGACCGGGTAGCCGTGCCCGAACGCGGCCGCGAGATTTGCCACGCCGACGCCGAGAAACTCCTGCCGTGGATCAAGCGCGTACCCGTGCTTTGCCGCAAATGTGCGCGCTGCGGAAACCCCTTCTATGTAGGCAAGCAACAAACATCCGATCGCAAGTGGCAAAATTCCTTCTACGTCGCGCAACCTCAACGCAGGACCTTCCAGGGTCGGCAAGCCGGGGGGAATTCGACCTGTTATCGGTACGCCAAGGGCGGGAAGATCGAGTGCCGACGCGGCTATGATCGCCATGACAACAACTGCAAGCGCAGTCGGTTTACCAGGCAGCACGCGTTCGCCAGCAATGAGCAGCGCCATTGCGACAAGCCCAACGATCAATACGGTATAGTTCACATCGCCAAACTGCCCGGCAAACAGTATAAGGCGCTCAAAGAAATTGTGGCCTCCTCCTGGCGCGCCAACAAAGCTTGGCAGCTGGGTCATTGCAATGGTCAGGGCAGCGCCGGCCTTGAAGCCGACAAGAATGCTGTTGCTGATCAGCTTGACCAGCGCGCTGAGTCTGAGCGCCCAGGAGATCAGGCAAAGCAGAGCGACTGTGAACGCTGCAAGGCTGGCAATCTGCGCGTAGCGCTGCGCGTCCCCCTCGGCCATTAGACTTACCGATCCGGCAATCATAAGTGAGATCGCAGAGGTCGGTCCGATCGCCAGCTGTCGCGATGACCCGAAGAACGCGTAGCCAATTCCGCCAAGCAGATAACCGTATATACCGACCTGTGGCGGGAGCCCCGCGAGGCTAGCGTAAGCGAGGGAGACCGGAATCGCGTACGCGGCGAGTGTCACCCCAGCCACAATATCGCCGCCTAACCAGGCAGCACGATAGTCCGCCAACCAGAAAGTCGACGGAATAAAACGGAGCCATCTCGCGCCGAACTTTGCTGAAGCATTCATACAAGACAACTCATTTCGGACGCCTTACCCTCTCATGCAGGCATCATAGTAAGATCGATATGAACGACTTCTCTGGACCACTCTCCGTGTACCGCCGATAAGTGCACCAACTCCGGCGCCACGCCTCGAATTTCCGCTTATTGAACCGATAATCGCACCACTCGAAAGCGATTCTTTGGTTTTACATCTCGGCACAGGCTCACTTAGGGCTTCATTTTACTGCCAAGCCTTGCTCTTTCATCTTTGAAAACTACGGCAATAGCATCGATGATCCGGATGCTTGGGTTTGCTTTGCAG
>JBATYN010000052.1:0-2115 GCA_049674125.1 Pseudolabrys sp.
GTTCGGAGAAGACAAATGTCAAAACAAGTCCGAGATGCACCTAGGGTTTTCGTTCGATATCACGACTTCAAGTTTCCTCACCCAACCGACAGAACGCGGCTCAAATGTGAGGCACAAAAGCATGCACAAAATCGGGAAGGCCCGTTCGGACATCGAGCCCCCTCCGTCTTGTTGAGAGACGACCACATCGTATTGGCGGCCATCGATGCCCTGCTAGCCTTGCATGCGTCATTCAAGAACTGGCGTAACAGTCGAAGGACATTGCGGGCTCTGGCCGACCTCGATGATCGCCAACTGCGCGACATCGGCCTTACGCGTGACGACAGTGACTGCTACCGCCCATTGGCCGAAGACGATGATGCGATAGGAGAACGATTATGAACGCGGAGCCGTTTTCCATGTCTGAGCCCAAAGCTCGCCTCGGCCGCATCGCTATCCTATGGCGGGGCGATGAGGCGGCGCGCAGCGGCGCCACGCTAGAGACCAGCCGGTTCAAGGCCGTTTTCGCGGCGCTCGCCGATCTCGGCGTCGATGCGGAACCGGTGGTCTACGAGGACGATGTCGTTGACGCCGTGCGCGCACAGCTCGCCACGCTTGATGGCGTACTCGTCTGGGTCAACCCCATCCACGAGGGACGCAACCGCGGCAGTCTTGACGCACTGCTGCGCGAGGTCGCGGCGCGCGGCGTCTGGGTGAGTGCCCATCCCGATGTGATCCTCAAGATGGGCACCAAGGAGGTGCTCCATCGTACACGCACAATGAGTTGGGGCTGCGACACAGCCCTCTATCGAACGCCCGAGGCGATGCGCGCCGAATTGCCTGGCCGGCTCGCCGCTGGCCCACGCGTGGTGAAGCGTAATCGCGGCAACGGCGGCGAGGGCGTCTGGAAAGTTGAGACGCTGGCAAGTTCACACAACCGGCCAATGATACGCGTGCTGGACGCGACCAAGGATGCATCGGAGGAACTGGCGTTGGACGAATTTCTCGAGCGGTGCCTCGAGTATTTCGAAGACGGCTGCGTGATCGATCAGCCGTTCCAGGCGCGCCTGAGCGAAGGTGTCGTGCGCTGCTACATGGCAGGCGATCGCTGCGCCGGCTTTGGTCATCAGAATGTCAAGGCACTGGTCGACGCACCGGCCGCACGCGCCGAGGCGGGACGGCGGCTCTACACCTCCAATGCCGACCCGCGCTTCCAGCGTCTGCGCCGGCTCATGGAAGATGAGTGGACGCCGAAACTGACATCCTTGCTGGACATTCCGCGGCGGGACCTGCCGATGATCTGGGACGCAGATTTCATGCTCGGCCCGCCCGGCGCCGACGGGGCCGATAGCTACGTGCTGGGCGAAATCAACGTCAGTTCGGTGTTTCCGATGCCCGACGAGGCGCCGGCCGAGATCGCCCGGCGAGTTGGCGATCGGCTGCGGTCGAAGCCCTAACTGCTGTTCGAGGCATTGCTGCTGGCCGGCTTGCCTAGAACTTGGCCTGGAGCTGGCAGATATAGAGGTTCAATGTCCGCTTTGGGTCATAAGCGGACATGCGGTTTTGCGTTTGGGCGCCGACGGGACCTATTTCGTATCGGCGGCGTAAAGGCGGTCGATGAAGCCGCTCTGCTCAAGTTCGTCGATGAACGATGAATCAGCGATGTCGGATTCCTTCAGCGACATGGCGGTCGGATATTTTGCGACAAGAAACTCGCGCAATGCCTGCATTCCCGGAAATGACGGTCGCGGAACCTTTTGAAATACCGGTACATGGAACGCGTATAAATCCTCAGCCGCCTTTCGATCTTCGATCTTCACGTAGCGTTGTAGCAGTGGCACCACGATGTCGGGCCGCGTCTTGAACAAATGGATCGTCTCAACGAAGCCTTGCATGACGTTCATCACAAGCGGTCGGTTGGAGACTATCAACTTCCGTGTAGTGGCGAATATTGAAGGAGTATCGAACGCATCTATGGTGAAGGCATTCCAACCGTATCGAGCTTGACCGGAAAAGCGCAAATCGATCGGCAATGCACCCGCGTCGATCTCTCCGGCGGCCAACGCCGCATAGATTCGATCGAATTTAATCAGCGGCAGGTACGTTGCGGTCGCGCCCGCTTTCTCAACTGTGATC
>JBATYN010000053.1:0-2845 GCA_049674125.1 Pseudolabrys sp.
CCTCTGGGGGGCCTCGACGACCGGGGCGGCGCCACCAGCCCGGGCGGTTCAGGCCTTTGATTTGTTCACGGACACCCGGCCTAACGAGCGCAAGCTGATTGACGGCAAAGCCTGATATTGGCGGCCCGGCGCGGCTCTTATGCTTAACAGCTGCTCAATTTCTATGGTGAACGCTTTGTTAAGCCTCCTCGGATAGGCTTGTTGATGCCGTCAGTTGGGGTGGCGGTTTTCGTAGCGTCGGTCGTGCCATGATAGTTCGTCAGTTTCTGCAGTGGGTTCGCCAGGCTCCGGCCGGTGAACGGGCGGAGGCCACATCGGCCCTAGCGCGCGCCTATCTTTATTCCGAATTATCTCCGGATGATCTCGCCGCCGCCGAAGGCGCGATGATCATGCTGCTGGACGATCCGTCGCCCCTGGTCAGGCGTGCCCTTTCTGAAGCCTTTGCCACGGCTGAGAATGCGCCGCAGGTCGTCGTGCAAGCCCTCGCGGCCGATCAGCCTGACGTTGCGCTTCCGGTCTTGGCTTGTTCGCCGTTGCTGTTCGAAGACGATCTGGTCGATTTGATCGCGACCGGCCACACAGATGTGCAAGTCGCGATCGCCGGCCGTGTGCCATTGCCGCGCGCGCTTGCCGCCGCGATCGCCGAAGTCGGCGCAGCGGATGCCTGTCTCACCCTTCTGGAAAATCCCTCCGCCGATATCGCAACTTTCTCAGTCGACCGCATGATCGAACGCTTCGGCCACTTGGCGCAGATTCGGGAAAATCTGCTGGCGCGAGACGATCTCCCGATGGCGATGCGTCAGGCGCTCCTTTCGAAACTATCGCAGACACTCGCTGGCTTCGTCGCTGCGCGGCAATGGCTGGGACCGGAGCATGCCGAGTTTGCCACCAAGGATGCCTGCGAAAAGGCAACTGTCGCGCTCGCTGCCGACACCAGTTATGAAGAAGTCGGCGCGCTGGTGCAGCATTTACGGCAGAGCGGGCAACTCACCGCTGGGATGATTTTACGCGCTCTGCTATCGGGTAACGTCGTGCTGTTTGAGGAAGCGCTGGCGGAATTGTCGGGCGTATCGATCGATCGCGTCACCGCCTACATTCACGACAAAAACATTTCCGGCTTTCGCGCACTCTACCGCGAAGCCGGTTTGCCCGAGCTAGCCTATCCGGCCTTTCGCGAAGCCCTGGTGGCCATGCGTGCGGGGGCATTGATTGGCGAGCAGGGCGGCGCGGCGCGTCTCAAGCGGCGCATGGTCGAGCGTGTGCTTAACGCTTGCATGGATGAGCGCAGCGAAGATGCCGCTTCGCTGTTGGCCTTGCTGCGGCGATTTGCGGTGGAAGCTGCGCGCGAGGAAGCCCGTCTCTTCTGTGACGACCTGGTCGCGGACGTCTGTATTATTCAGGCCGTCCAGTCATACGGCGAACACCCGCAACTGGCCGCGGCGTAAGCTGGCTCTCCCGTTTATTCGGGTACGATCGACGGGCCCTTGAGTTGCTCGAGCACCTCTGGCCGGTCGCGGTTTTCATGGACCAGAAATTCATCGGTCACTTCGCGTAGGCGCGTCGTTAGCGTTGCAGCGAGATCTTTGGCGTCGGAGCGCGCATACTCACGAAAGATTGCACGCACAGCGTCCACGTGCTGGTCGATGAGCTTAAATGGAATTTGCGTGGCGGCGGGTGTGTGTTCGATCAGCCGGCACAGGCTGTCAGCCGCAGAGGCCACCGCGGGATAGCCAAATGTCGCGCATTCGCCCTTGATGTCATGCGCCGCGCGGAAAAGCGCCTCTTTATTGGTGTCGGTTGCCCCGTCCTTGGCGAACTCGCGACGGGCCTTGTCGAGCCGGTCGCATTCGGAATCCATCCAGCGGGCAAATTCGGGAAAAAGCTCGGCGAGGGCCTTTTCGGCGCGCGCGATCGGATCCTCGCTGCCGGACTCCGACGCACCCTTGGACACCGCACCGCGTAATTTGTTCTCCGGCGTAATCACTTCGTGATCGCCGTAGGTGACAATCGCTGCGGTATCTTTAGAGCGGGACATTTCTTACTGCCTCTATCAGACCGCGGACCGGGCTTTTTCCAGCAAGGGGGTTTGGCGGATGACATCGGCCTTGCCGCCCTTTCGGCGCTCGGGACCGATATAGTTCGACGTGATATTGCGGCGGCGGTCGGGTCCGAAATAGGTCTTCGTCTTGATAAACGGGCGCGGATTGGCGACCACGTTGATGATCCGCTGATAAAGGCCCTTGGCCGAAATCGGCTTGGCGAGGAATTCGGTAACCCCTGCGTCACGCGCCGCCATCACGCGCTTTTTCTCAGAATGACCGGTGAGCATGATGATGGCGACATACGGGTTCGCATTTGCGCCGGGCTGGCGGATCATTTGCATGAGCTCCAGCCCGTCGAAAATCGGCATCGCCCAGTCGGTGATGACAATATCGGGAAGGTAGTGGGTGAACGATTCCAGGCCCGCCGCGCCATCTTCCGCTTCATAGACTTCGCGGGCGCCAAAGCCGTGCAACAACGTACGCAAAATGCGCCGCATATGCGTATTGTCGTCGATGACGAGGAAACGCAGGCGGTTAAAATCGATGCGGACCATACTGCCCCCGGGCCTCGGGCGCTTGGAGCCCGGCACCGCCTCGCCAAAGCTAAATGGGGCGCGTTAACGAATGGTTTAGGATGCCAATGGCAGCGCGCCCGCTATCCCTTGAGCAGCGTCGTCATGATGCGTTCGCGCGTCAGCGGCAAATCCCGGATCCGGGCGCCGAGCGCATGAGACACCGCATTGCCGATCGCGGCGGCCGTGGGGCCGGCCGTCACTTCGCCGACGCCCAGCGGGACCTCATCC
>JBATYN010000054.1:0-2485 GCA_049674125.1 Pseudolabrys sp.
TGCCTAGCTTTGTTGCCATCATCGTCGGCGGTCTCGGCAGCCTCCCCGGGACGTTGTTGGGCGGATTGCTGATCGGAGTTGCCTCCGGTGTGACCACCGTGTTCTTCCCCTCGGCAACAGAGGCGGTGATTTACGTGATGATGGCGGTAGTGCTGCTCGTTCGGCCGCGCGGACTTCTGGGCGAGGAAGGCAGGCTCTAGTGAGTTCCATAGACATCAACAAACAAGTACCCAACCTCGTGGTCATGCTGTTGTTGCTGGCGCTGCCGTATTGGCTGCCGGCGATCGGCGGCTATGTCGAACTTGGCAACCGTGTTGTCGTGCTCGGGCTTGCTGCAATGTCGCTCAATTTTTTGCTCGGCTATACGGGCGTGCTGTCATTTGGCCATGCGGCCTACTTCGGTCTCGGCGCTTATGGTGCCGGTATGACCATCCGTTATTTAGTGCCGAGCACGGGCCTCGGTTTGCTTGTTGGGACGGTGGTCGGTACCGTCGCCGCGGCGATCATTGGTCCGATGATCATTCGCTTGCGCGGCGTTTATTTCGCCATGGTGACGATTGCCTTCGGCCAGGTATTCTACTTTATCGCCTTCCGCTGGAGCTCGGTGACCGGCGGCGACGACGGGCTTATCGGCTGGACGCGTCAGCCGCTCAATTTCGGCTTCGCCACCATCGATATTCTGCATAATCCAACCGCGTTCTATTATCTCGTGTTCGGTGTCTTCGCGGTCGCGACCGGCATTATGGCATGGCTGCTGCGCTCGCCGTTTGGCCGCACGCTAATCGCGATCCGCGAGAATGAGCGGCGCGCACGATTTCTCGGCATTCCAGTGGATCAGCATATCTGGATTTCGTGGGTGATTTCGTGCGGCTTCGTCAGCCTCGCCGGCGCTCTATATTCATTGGTCAATAATTTTGTCGATCCACGCGCGCTGTATTGGACTCAGTCCGGCGACTTCGTGATTATGGCAGTACTGGGTGGAATGCGTTCGTTCTGGGGACCGCTGATCGGAGCCGCGATCTTCGTCGTCCTGCAGGATTATCTATCGAGTCAGACCGAGAATTGGATGTCATTTGTCGGTCTGGTCTTCGTATTGGTAGTCCTATTTTTTCCGCGCGGTGTGCTGGGCATTGTCCGGCGAAAGCTTGCGTCATGAGTTTGCTGAAGGTCGAAAACGTTTCCAAGCATTTCGGCAGTCTGGTAGCTGTCGACAATATATCGATGACGGTTGAGCCGGGCGAATTGCGGGCCGTTATCGGTCCGAATGGAGCTGGTAAAACGACTTTCTTTAATACTATTAGCGGCTTTCTAACGCAGTCGTCGGGGCGCATAATTTTCGACGGCGAAGACATCTCGGCGCTTTTGCCTGCTCGGCGTGTGTGGCGCGGAATTGCCCGTACATTCCAAATCACGGAAGTGTTTCCCGAACTGACGGTACGCGAAAATCTTTCGATCGCGGTCGAGGTCGCCAGCGGTTATCGTATGCGTGTTTGGCTGTCGCATGATGCCGGCGCCGAGGTTAAGGCGCGGGTCATCGATCTTTTGGAAATGAGTGACTTGACGGAAAAAGCCGATCGTCTGGTCGGGGAACTTGCGCACGGTGACCAGCGCGCTGCCGAGATCATGATGGCGTTGGCACTCAACCCACGACTATTGCTGCTCGACGAGCCCACCGCAGGCATGGGCGATCAGGAAACCTACGATATCACACAACTGATCCGTAAACTCCATCGTGATCAGAAGTTGACGATCGTGCTGATCGAGCACGATATGCGCGTCGTCTTCCACCTCGCCGACCGAATTATGGTGCTTGCCGAAGGCAAGATGTTGGCCGAGGGCACGCCGCCGGAAATTGCCGCCAATGAGGCGGTACAGGCGGCGTATTTGGGGAAAGCAGCGGCATGAGCGCGCTGACGCTCGAGGCGGAAGGCCTCCACACCTACTACGGCAAGAGCCACATCCTGCACGGTGTCGGTCTCGAAGTGCGCGAAGGCGAGATCGTTACTTTGCTGGGCCGCAATGGCGCGGGCAAGACTACGACACTGCGCAGCCTTATGGGCTTGACCCACGCACGCGAAGGCGCGGTGCGTATTTTTGGCCACGCGACGACGGACTGGCAGCCTTATCGCATAGCGTCTTTAGGTGTGGGCTACGTACCGGAAGGCCGACGTATTTTTTCCAACCTAACAGTCGAGGAAAACCTCAAGGTGCCGCTCGAGCGGCCGGGACCGTGGACGATCGCGCGCATTTACGAGCTTTTCCCGCGGCTAGCACAGCGCAAGAATAACAAGGGCCGCCAGCTCTCGGGGGGTGAGCAGGAAATGTTAGCGATCGCCCGTGCTCTACTCCTCAATCCCAAATTGCTATTGCTCGACGAGCCGAGTCAGGGGTTAGCGCCGCTCATAATCCAGGAAGTGTTCAAGGTCGTGACATCAGCGCGTGGGCAGGGCATATCGATCTTGTTGGTCGAACAGAATGTGCGCGC